>NZ_CDSBKL010000369.1:0-3963 GCF_977115555.1 Aquiflexum sp. | reverse complement strand
CAAAGGAGAGTCAAACAAAAAGTAATTTTGGATAAAGATGTCGGGGGTGATTTTGATGACACAAATGGACTCGGCTTGTTGCTGGCAAATCCCGAATATGAGGTTCTTGGTGTGGTAGTGGACTATGGAAACACCCCAAAACGCGCCCAGGTAGCCTGTCGCTTGCTCTATGAAGTTGGACGGGAAGACATTCCTGTTTTGGTAGGTCGTCAGACCGATGACGAGTACACCCGAAAACACTTCTACACCAAACAGTTTTACTGGGGTGAAGGCTTTGACAAAAAGGTTCCTGATAAAAAGCCGGCTGCGGATTTCATCATCGAACAACTCAGAAAGTATCCCGGTGAGGTTATACTTATTACCATTGGCCCGGTAACCAACATCGGAGATGTGGTAGACAAGGACCCGGAAGCGCTGAAGCTCGCAAAGAGAGTTGTCTGCATGTTTGGTTCTTTCTATACTGGCTACATGAATAGCCCGCTTCCGAGTGCAGAATGGAATGTAAAAGCGGACATTAAGGCATCGAAAAAAATGCTTTCATCGGGGGCGAATTTTTCATTCGTCGGGCTTGATGTGACCACTTTCGTTTTGCTAAAAAAGGACATCATCGACTTGATGGTATACCGAAACTCTCCATTGACAAATTCGATTCTTGCATTGCTATCACTATCCAATTATGAATTGGGAAAAACAGAACCTATCATTTATGACAGCGTAGCGCTGGGTTTGCTGCTTTGGCCGGAGCTATTTGTCACCCGAAGTACGTTTGTAAAAATCGATGACAAGGGTCACACCCTCATCGACGACTCCCGAGAACCAAATTGTGAGATTGCCATGAGCCTGGATGTCCCGGGCTTTCACAAGAAATTCACCGAGTCCATACTTCAGCAAAATCTCATGCGGAAGTAAATCGTTGCCTAGTTGTAAGCACCAATTAAACGAAGGAAAGCATTTGATGAAGAGAATTCTATTGATATCCATAATCGCATTAGCATGGCAAAGCTACGCAAGCGCTCAGAATGGAATAAGTGATCTCGGAGAACTGATCGGCAAGACAATGAATTTTGCTGACTCAGCACGTTTGACCGCCCCTTGGCCACCTCCATCAGGTCCCCTTCGAATCATCATTGACGCTGATGCCGCCAATGAAGTCGATGACCAATATGCCATTGCCCTCGCCCTTGGATTTCCCGACAGATTTAAGATCGAAGGAATAGTAGCTTCCCATTATGGCGTAAGAGGAGGATCCTTGGGAATCAAGAAATCCTATGCCTCTATTCAGGAAGTGCTTGAAAAATCGGGAATCAAGGCGGATTTCGGAATCATGTCAGGTATTCCACCATTGACCTTTTTTGACTATTTCCCACCTTCCGATGGCGTGGATTTCATCATTGAAAAAGCACGAACCGCTTCCAGGGAAAGCCCACTTTGGATAGTTGCCCTAGGTCCAGCTACCAACGTCGCCGGGGCATTGTTGAAAGACCCTTCGATCACGGACAAAATTGTTGTCCTTTGGCATGGACGCACCCAATGGCCTAAAAGAGCTTGGAATTTCAACGCCTACAATGATACCAAAGCTGTACAACTGCTATTTGACCTTCCCGTGAGGCTAATTTTGTTTGATACCGGAACTCAAATCACCATGCCGATGGAAGAATCCAAACAAAAAATATATCCGATCGGCGAAATGGGAAGATACTTGCATCAAATACGAGACATGTCTCCCTATGCAAGGCAACCAGACAAAGGATTGTTTGATTTGGGCGATATAGCGGCTTTGATTGATCCAGGAATTTGTAGGAGTGAAATCACCAAGGCGCCAACCGTGGGACATGACCTGAGGTATTCCTTCACGGAAGAACGGGGGAAAATCGTCCGGATTTATGACATCGACAAAGACCCTTGTTTTGATCTCCTTCAACAGGCGCTGGAAAGCTTAAAACCCAAATTTTCCACGCAGTAATCGGTGGAAGTTTAAAGGTCAATCCTGAATTATTTTCAACAAAGAAGCAAATGGCACTTAAATCAAGTCTTTTTATCCTAGCGTTGTTGATAAGGTCCGCGTGCCTTGGACAAGTTGAATTGCATGTCCCGCTTTTGCCAGGAGAAAGCGTATGGTCAGGCGCCGTGAAACAAGGTGATAAAATGCCTTTTGAGGCAGGCTATGAATTCGACTTCTATGGCAACAATGACTACAATCAACTACAGCCAATATTACTGGGTAATAAAGGCTTATGGGTTTGGAGCGAAGAACCTTTCGCCTTTGAAATCCAAGCCGACAAAATCGTCATATCCAGAAGACACGGTGAGGTAAAGTTTGGGAGGGCGGGCAAAACTCTGTCGGAGGCCAGGGATTTTGCTGCCATGACTTTTTTTCCTGCTTCCGGCAAAATGCCTGATGAAATGCTATTCTCCCGGCCACAATACAACACATGGATCGAGCTCACCTACAACCAAAACCAGAAAGATGTGCTCGAATATGCCCGGGCGATCATCTCAAACGGATTTGAACCAGGCGTACTTATGATCGACGACACCTGGCAGGAAGATTATGGGAAATGGGACTTTCATCCAGGTCGTTTTCCTGATCCCAAAGGAATGATCGATCAACTGCACGAAATGGGCTTTAAGGTGATGCTTTGGATTTGCCCATTTGTGAGCCCAGACCAAACGATGATTGTGCAATCGCTCATGAGGGATAAAGCCTTCTTGCTTCAGCAAAAACCCAATGAAATGAAATGGGAAGACGCAAAGGATCCTGCGACTGTCAAATGGTGGAATGGGTATTCTGCGCTGCTTGACTTTACCAATCCTGTGGCAGTCAGCTGGTTTGAAAATCAGCTATCCAGGTTGGTAAAGGATTACAATATTGATGGGTTCAAATTTGACGCTGGAGATATGGAATTTTATCCCAAGGATGCATTAAGCAAAGACCCTGTAAGCCCTAACAGACATTCAGAATTGTTCATGCAATTCGGGTTGAAGTATCCGTTGAATGAATACCGGGCCGGCTGGAAAATGGCTGGCCAACCCCTTGCCCAAAGGCTTCACGATAAAGATCACTCTTGGAGCGATCTTCAAAAACTCATTCCCCACATGCTTACTGAGGGACTGATTGGCTACACATTCTCCTGTCCGGACATGATTGGAGGCGGAAACTGGGTTTCATTTTTGGACAATTCAGTATTTGATCAGGAGTTGGTCGTGCGTTCCGCTCAAATCCATGCATTCATGCCCATGATGCAGTTTTCAGCCGCGCCATGGCGAATATTGGATCAACAAAACCTTGAAGCAGTCAAAAAGGCGATGGAAACCCGGAGAAAATTCCTGCCCCTCATTATGAAATTGACGAAGGAATCAGCTGAATCGGGCGCTCCCATCGTGCGCTCGATGGAATATGTTTTCCCACTTGCAGGTTTTGAAGAAATCAAAGATCAATTTATGGTCGGCGACCAGCTACTTATTGCCCCAGCACTTCAAAAAGGAAGGAGAGAAAGAGAAGTGGTATTGCCTGCGGGCATTTGGATCGACGATTACGGACTAAAGTTTAAAGGAGGAAAAACCTACACAATAAAGGTTCCTTTGGATAGGATACCGTATTTTAGCTTAGAAAAAAGAAATAGCCTGACAAAGTAAATCATGATCGGAAATCCCAAATCTAATTAACTGGATAACCCTTGATTAAGCAATCACCCGACACTCAATAAAATGTGGATTTAGATGATTTTGACCTTACCGTTTGAATTGATTTGGGCAATCAAAGGGAGATTAAAAAATGTCTCTCCAGAAATAAATCAATCAAATGAACGAAGCATTCTTAACTACCAGTGTTTTCATACTTTCTAATTAAGAAACTCAAAAGCATAAAAATATTTAGAAAATGGCCCTGAAAAGTAAGACTTTTTTATTTATCCTCACTGCCGCTTCCTAAACATTAACATTAGGTATTACTCACAAAAATGG
>NZ_CDSBKL010000368.1:0-4004 GCF_977115555.1 Aquiflexum sp. | reverse complement strand
CAAAATTTTGGATTGGCAAGTAGTTTGAATTTTTCACTCACCAAAAAAAGAATGGAAATGATGAAACATGACACCACAAAATCGATGAAATGGCTTAAAATTATGGCCGTGCTTCCGGTACTCGGGACTTTGATTTATTTCGTCAGCGAACGGGTCATTGCACAGAACGGTGAAAAAATGCCCCGAACGACAAACTATCTCGATTTAGGAGAGCATAAAAGAGATAATATTGATATTTACCTAAATCTAATTCAAAGCGGCGTAGTATCAGTTGATAATAAAACCTATCAATTGGAGCAGACTTCTGAGATTCTCCAACAGGTTCCCAAAAAGGAAAATGGCCTTGTTGCGAGAGTATCAGTAAACCAAGGCATTTCTACAGGAGATGTTTTTGATTTGCAGATGGCACTTTTTGATAATGGAGTAACCCACGTTGAATTGGTAAAGTCTGAGAAAAAAACAGTTCTTTTCGACTCAGTTCTATCAAGTAAAAAAGATTTGTATTATCAATACACCACCATTTACTTTCAAGATGAAAACGGCAACAAAACAAAGAAATCCTATTCGGACCTTACTGAATCTGAAAAAGCCAGATTACCAGAACCACCCCCTGCACCAAAAAAAGCTAATCCAACTCCAGAGACTTTTGAAGGGTGGAAAGATTCGAAGAAATTTGCACTTTGGTTAGATGGAATCCACATTCCCAACTCCAAATTGAATGAAATGGAAGCTTCCCAAATTGTACATTTTTTTTCAAGCGAAATTTATAAAAACGCCCTTTTCGAAAGATTTTCTCAGGATTACCATATTAACCTATATACAGAAGATGGATTCGATAAGGCATTTGGTCCTAGTTCTGACTTACCCGTAAAACCTTTGGGAGGGTATATAATTTTGTATACTTATGATTAGATTTCAATTGAAAGAAATTATCCGCCTTTATTCAATTTCACCATCAATTCATCTGAATACCCAACTTCTACCTCTTCTATATTTCCTGTTTCATCGATCAGAAAAAAAGTAGGGTAGCCGCTCACACCATATGCTTCTCCCACCGATTTGGCGTCGATTAGGACAGGAAAAGAAACAGTCACTCTTGAAAGGTATTTCTCCATTTTTTCCTTGGGATCTACGGGATTGATATACAAGGGAACCATATTGGCTGCAAACTCGAAATTCGGTTTGTTGAATTCTTCCAATGCGATTTTGCACCAACCGCAGTTGATCATTGAGAAGTCAAGCAAAACCTTTTTACCTTTATAATCTGAAAGTTTGACTGTATTCCCGTTTAGGTCTTTGAGTTCAAAATCAGGAGCAATTTCACCTTTCGAGAGTATTTTGGGAGATTCTTTGTCGGTTTGTCCGTCGATTTTAGACAGGTAGCCCTTGGGTGGATTGATACTCAAAGAGTTTTTATTCTCAGAGAATTCATATTCCTCAAAAACATTTTCAATCAATTGGCTTCTTTTTCCATCGTGGTATAACCTCCGCGACACCAAATTCACTGTAAGATTGGCGGGGTTGATAAACATGTGGTTTTCAAGGTAAATCTTCTTTTCACTGATCACGGTATCCATTTCAACCCAATAGAAGTTCATATGGGTTTTTCCATTGATGGACGTGTCCTGTTTATAAATCCATGGTGACTTTTTGAAAAGATTTACAGGAGAAAAATCCAAGTACATATTGGTGTTTGCCAGATTCTCAAATTCTGCCTGATTTTCTTCAGAATGAACTGTAACCGTGCTGTCCTTGTGGTTGATTGAGTATAATTCATCATTCAAATAAGATAATTCTGAATCTTTATTCGAGCCAATGTAATTGTATTCAAAGTATTTATTTGGATGTTTTTGAAGCCTCAACTCATAAAAAAACGTATCGACTTCTCCTAATGAAGGATTTTCCCACAGCATCATCTGCTTAAAACTGACTTGCTCTGCGGCATAGAAATTTTCTTTGGCCGCCTGAAAAACCTCCTCAGGAGTTTTTTCTCTACCACATCCAAAAACTGTCAAAATCAAAAAGACAAAAAGGTATTTCTTCATTTCTCAATGGGTTTGTAGTTACGAAAACCCAAATTAATAAAAAAGTTAGTTTGAATTTTCAGTAGAGTTCCTTATTTGAAAGGATTTTGTTCTATTAAATCCCTCCTCGCTTTGATTTCTTCGACTTTTTCTTTGGTCACACCAAACACTTTACCCTCGGCCGCATCCTTCATAAAGGCATCGATGTAGCGCTGACTGGTTTGGGAATTATCCTTATACTTTGTCCTCAGTGCTTCCAGCCGATTGTGAAGATCTTCCCTGATCTCTGCATATGCCGGATCTTCGTAGACATTCCGTAGCTCCATGGGATCTTTTTTACGGTCGATCAATTCCCATTGGTCTTCCACATAATAGTAATGGATCAGTTTGTATTCCTTGGTCACGATGGCGTAATGCCTGTTGACCATGTGTTCGGCAGGGTATTCATAATAATGGTAATAGACAGCATCCCTTGTCCATTTGTCTTCATTTCCGGTAAGGAGTGGGACAAGGCTCTCGCCCTGCATGTCATCCGGCGCGTCTACCCCTGCTGCTTCTAGAAAAGTCTGGGCAAAGTCAAGGTTTTGGACCAATTCATCTGAGAGGGTTCCTGCCTTCACCTGTCCCGGCCAAGCCACCAAAAGCGGAGTTTTGAAAGATTCATCATAGATGAAGCGCTTGTCATACCAGCCATGTTCACCCAAAAAAAATCCCTGATCAGAGGTGTAGACGATGATGGTGTTTTCCATCAGGTCATTGGCCTCGAGATAATCGAGAAGTCTTCCTACATTTTCGTCTACTGCCTGGATGGTTCCCAGGTAATCCTGCATGTATCTTTGGTATTTCCATTTCATTTTGTCTTCCTCGGTCATGGATGGATAGGCTTTTTTGAAGGCCTCATTGACTTTGGAATAGGCCTTCATGAAGTTTTCTTTTTGGGAAGGAGTGAAGCGGCTGGACTCGTATTCATAGCGGCGTTTGTCAAAACCGATTTCCGGGATTCCCAATTCATCCATCAACTCTGGAAAAACCTTGTTGTCCCCTGCCCAACTCATGTGTTTCAGGATGCTCATTTCGGCTTCTCCTGCAGGGGATGTTCTCCCGCTGTAGTCATCAAAAAGCGTTTTTGGCTCAGGGAAAGTCCTCGTGGTAAAATCCTCCAAATGACGCTCAGCCATCAGCCAAGACCTGTGCGGTGCTTTGTGAAGATACATGAGCATGAATGGTTGTTCTGCTTTCCTTTCATTTTGAAGCCAATCAATGGTCATATCCGTCACGATGTCCGTCACATAACCGTCTACGGTGATATTGCCTTCGTTTTTGGTGATAAATTCCGGATTGTAATATGCCCCCTGACCGGGTAGTATTTTGAATTGGTCAAAACCTTTTGGATTGTTGCCAAAATGGAGTTTGCCAAACATAGCAGTCTGGTAACCGGCATCCTGAAGGAGTTGGGGAAAGGTCACATTGGTGGTGTCGAACTGGAAGTGGTTGTCCACTTTCCCGTTCATATGGGAATGTTTTCCTGTCAATATGGTGGCCCTGCTGGGTGCACAGATAGAGTTGGTGACACTTGCATTGGTAAAGAGCATACCCATTTTGGCAATCCTGTCAATGTTCGGCGTTTGGATTAGCTTATTGTCATAAGCAGAAATGGCTTGGTATGCATGGTCATCTGACATGATAAAAATGATGTTTGGACGCTTTGGTGACTGCTCTTTGTCCTGTGCAGCATTACAGCCAATCATGGCAATTACGAAAAAAGCCAAAACCAATTTTAAGAATGCCTTCATAGTGTCAGTTTTTTTAGGGTTTCTTAAAAATAGAAAAACAATCCCGATAAGCTTCGCACCTTCCTGTCAATTACATGAAAGGACTGTTTTTTATGGGTATGTGGAGGATTTGAATTTTTCCGTTAAACCCTTCATTCCAAATCTTTAAATGAACCATTTGAAAAAGTAAATACTAAATTTTTTAAAA
>NZ_CDSBKL010000367.1:0-4010 GCF_977115555.1 Aquiflexum sp. | reverse complement strand
TTTATCTTCAAGTTCTTTGGCCTTGGTGACTATTTGTTCATCCTCATTCATCATCGTCAATTCCTCAAGTTCTTTGCGTATGGTTTCTATCTCATTGATGGCAACCACTACTTCGTTCATTGCCGCATTGAGTTTCAGTGAGAACTCAACCTGTTTTTGTATATCTTCCATAGTTCCTACAGTATTTGGGTCCTTGATGACCTTCCCGATTTGACTTGAGGTTTTGCCGTCGACAGAGATCCTGATTTCATATTCTCCCGGTACTACCCTAGGTCCAAATTGCCCACGGTAAAGATCCAGATCCCAGGTCACTAGCGGCCTGTATTCCCGGCCCTCTAATTTTACCCAAGGTTTATCCTGAGGGGCAACCAATAGTTTTGGTTGGAGTGTAGGTTCATGGCGCAAATCCCACCAGACTCTGTTTACTCCGGGATCATTTCTACCGTTTAGCGTTCTGATTTTTTTTCCATTTAGGTCAAAAATCTCGACTAGGACTTCTTTGGCAGGATTTTTCAGGTAATAATTGATGTCCATTCCATAAGGGGGATTTGATCCTGTTGTCATGGTTCGGCCCTCAGTTTTGATTCCTTGGACTTCCTGAAACCTGTAGGCAGGCCGCTGATGGAAGAGATGAACTTCTTTTGTCAAAACTTCCTGATCCAATTCTTGGATTGGCCCTATGTCATCCAAAATGTAGAATCCTCTTCCATAAGTACCGATGACCATATCATTGAATTCTTCCTGAATGGTCAGCCAATAAATCGGTACCGGCGGGAGGTTATTCCTTAACCTGAACCAATTTTTGCCATCATCCTTTGAAATGTAAAGCCCCTTATCCGTGCCCGCATACAACAAGCCTTTGACTTTTGGATCTTCTCTTGTCACATGGACAAAACTGGATTCGGAATGTTCTATTCCCCCGCTGATTTTTTCCCAAGTCTTGCCATAATCAATGGTCTTGAAAATATATGGATCAAAGTCTCCCAACTGATGTGCATCTACCGTAACATAGGCAGTTCCCGGCTGATGTCTTGAAGGTTCAATGCTTGAAATCGTCCCCAGATCGGGTTTTCCAATGATATTCTCTGAGACATTTGTCCAGGTCTTGCCTCCGTCTCTGGTCAACTGAACCAAACCATCATTACTTCCGGTCCAGATAAGACCATCTTCCAATTGCGATTCGGCAATGGCAAAAAGTACCGAGGCATCAAAAGTCATCAGGTTATCGGTGGCGATCCCTCCTGAAGACTGTTGGTGGGATTTATCATTTCGGGTAAGGTCAGGACTGATGATTTTCCAGCTTTGCCCATAATCCTCAGTCATATGGACAAACTGACTTCCGACATAGACACGTTTGTGGTTATGCGGACTGATAAATATCGGAAAAGACCAATGCCATCTGTAGCGCATGTCCTTTGGCGCCCAACCATATCCTGCTTCAGGCCAAACCCTTACATCTCTTGCATGTCCTGTCCGGAGGTCATATACCTGGAGACCGCCATCATAGCATCCCGACCAAACTATATGATTGTCTACAGGGTCAGGGATGGCCCATCCGCTTTCACATCCGCCCACAGCATGCCAAAGCCCCAATGGGATGCTGCCCTGACGGCTATTGCTCGGACCACGGTAAGAATACCCATCCTGTCGGTTTCCATAGACATTGTAGGGGATTTGATTGTCTGTCCACACATGGTACATCTGTGCATTGGGAAACACATGTTGCCGGTAGGTTTTCTGTTTGTTCCAAGTCACCCCAAGTCCACCGTCATGGGCGACCAGGATCCGGTCAGGATTTAGGGGATCCACCCAGATATCATGGTTATCTCCACCTGCCCGATAACCTGCATTGGCAAGTGTTTTGCCTCCATCTTTAGAGGTACTGAATTTAACCGAAGCAAAATAAATCTCATCAGGATCATCTGTCGAAACCCTCAACTTGGTATAATATGGTGCCCGTTCATTGATATCATGGTTGATCATGGTCAGTTCCCAAGAATCGCCACCATCCGTTGATTTCCAAAGCTGAGGGCTATCCATTTCAAATAAGGCATACACCACATTTGGATTACTGTAGGCAACGGCAACGGATGTCTTCCCCACCGGATTACCAGATCCTCCAGGAAGTCCTTTTTCTTTCAAAGCCTCCCAAGTAGTACCTCCATCCTTGCTTCGGTAGATTCCTCCTCCCGCACCACCGCTGTTAAGCCCCCATGTTTTGATATCTATGGACCAAAAAGCCGCAAACAAAATCTCAGGATTTTTGGGATTCATCGCCAGGTCTACTGCTCCGGTTTGCTCATTTACGAAAAGTACTTGGTTCCAAGTCTTTCCGCCATCTGTGGTTTTATAAACTCCACGGTCTTTCTGAGGACCATAGGTATGACCTAAAGCAGCCACATAGACGATATCAGGATTTCCCGGATCTACCACAATCTGTCCGATACGGGCCGTTTCTTTCAAACCCATATGCTGGAAAGTTTTTCCGGCATCATTGGATTTGTAAATCCCGTTACCCATTGCATGGGCCGGACGGATCAGGAAGGTTTCCCCTGTACCTGCCCAAACCTGATTGGGGTCTGAAGGTGCCAATGCCAATGCAGATACTGAAGAGATATCCTGATCATCAAAAATTGACCGCCAAGTAGTTCCCCCATCTTCTGTTTTGAAAAGACCACCTGAAGCCATGCCTACATACATAACCATGAGGTTATTGGGTTCGCCAACGGCAGCTATTGTCCGGTTTCCATCAGGACCTATAAACCTAAAATTAAGTTGCCCCAAATGCTCTGCATAGTTGGCCTGTTGCGCAAAACTGAAAATTGGAAATAGGAAAAAACAGAAAATAAAATGCTTAAAATGATTCATTTTTTTGAGGTTTTCATTTAGTGAATTACAATACATACGGGAGGAAATCATGCAATTGTATAGGACTGAATATACCTCAATTTCGAAGCAAAAGAAATTCCGGCGCCATTTTTTAGATTTCGGTACTGAATTAAATCCTTCTTTATGATGATGCTGCATTTTTTATAATTCTTATTCCAATACCTCAAAAGTAACTGAGCCACCACTTGTCTTTATTACCCTGCTTGTAGCGATCAAACTTTTTGCAAATAGGATACATCAGCAAAATCACTGACATCCAAACTACATAGACCACCCAAAGCGGAAAACCATAGCCCGGAATAGGATTTTCAGTTATTCCCCAGACCGCTAATACCATGTTTTTTTCCCATCCAAAACCAGTCAAGGCAGCCAAACCGATTGAAATCAGATGAATCAGGTAAATATGGATGATATAGAAAAAAAACGGAACCCTTCCGAAAGTACAGATGAAATCCACTGCTTTCCCCTTCCATTTCTCGGAATTGGCCAAAACCAGTAATGTTCCGCCCAAGGTCATCAACAGGTACATAAGAGAAGGCGGGTATTTTGTCGGGTTAAAAAATGAAACAAGATTTTTTGAAAAGCTTCCAAAATTTTCGAACGGATTTGGGTCACCATAAATATTTGTCCACCTCATCCCAACAAACAGTAAGATAGCCAAAACCCCGATCCAATTGAAGGTCATCTTTCTTTTTGATGGATCAATGCTTCTCTCATAAAACCCGCCTAAAAAATAACCCAAAGACATCACCCCAATCCATGGAATGATGGGGTAAGCCACCAATAACATCAGGTCATCTGAGAGAGAGAAAATGTTTTGGTAGTGAAAGATTGCCCAGAGGATGGATTCATCATTACGGATTCCGTCAAGAAGGTTATGCCCAAAAATAAGAACAAGGCTGAAAATCAAAATAGCTTTACTGGGGAGATGTACCAATCCTGCCAAAGCAATCATACTGATTCCCAAAGATGCAATGACATTCAAATTGATTGTCCCAAACTGAGGATCAAGAAACCAACCGAATGCCACAATGGTCAAATCAATAAAAACCAGCCAAAGTCCCCTCTTGAGGAGAAATCCTGACAATTCGTTTTTTGGCTTTCTTTTTCCCACCATATAG
>NZ_CDSBKL010000366.1:0-4019 GCF_977115555.1 Aquiflexum sp. | reverse complement strand
AAAAAAACCATTAACTTTAAAATGCTGATTTATTTGACCCAAATAACAGTCTAAACCATGGACAAAATTATAGATTTAGATAAAGCCAAAGCCTTTCTTTTTGAACTGTTAAAACAAGAATCCGATCCAAAATCCATCGAATGGCTATCGATCCAAAAAGAGAAAATCCAGACTGAATCTTCTTATTTGAAGTTTTATATGGCATTTGGTCAGGCTTCTAGGTATTTCAAAAAGTACATTTTGAAGCTTTCTGATATTCAAAAAATTGAGGCAAATTCCCTTCTTGAAGGTTTTCGCCCAGAAACTTGGGACCTGCTACAGACTGCAAGGACTTACCTACTCCTTCATTTCGAAGAAAATGATCCGACTTCTTGGGTGGCAGCTATGAACAAACTGTTTGAAACGGGCGACATGCATGAACAGCAATCCCTTTATGCGGCCATTCCATTGATGCCCTTCCAGAAAGAAATGAAAGACCGTGCCATCGAAGGATTGCGGACCAATATCAGTTCGATTTTCGATGCGATTGCCTTGAACAATCCCTATCCTGCCGCCAATTTCGATGAAAGGGCTTGGAATCAGATGGTGATCAAAGCCATCTTTCTGCTTCGACCTTTATACCAGATCGAAGGGGCCGATGGAAGGGCTAATCTGAGACTTACCAATATCCTGATCGATTTTGCGCATGAAAGATGGGCAGCGGGACGAAAGGTAATGCCTGAACTATGGCGCTTTGTCGGTCCATTTATCAACGAAGAAAATATAAAAGACATAGAGACTGTTCTACAAACCGGAGACCTATTGCAAGAAAAAGCTGCACTTTTGGCTTGTAGCAAAAGCGGTTTTGACAAAGCAAGGAACATGCTTGACGAAAATCATACTTTGAAAGAAGCCATCGAAAAGGGAGGAATTACCTGGGAATCAATCGGAAAGGAATTTCAGGAGACGCTGCCGAAATAGGCTTCAGGGAAATATTTCTAACAGGTTTTGAAGTTTCATAGAACCTGCCGTGGACTATGGACTGTTGACTATGGACCCTTTAATTTAATTATAATAGTTTACCCTCATAAAAAAATCACACAATGGAAATGTTTATAGATCCCCATATTCATGTTGTTTCCAGGACTACTGACGACTACGAAGCCATGCGCAAAGCAGGGATCGTGGCGATCATCGAACCGGCTTTTTGGTTGGGTCAGCCACGAACTGAGGTAGGAAGCTTCAAAGATTATTTCAGCACCTTGGTGGGTTGGGAGCGGTTCCGTGCCAAGCAATTCGGCATCGTGCATTATTGTACGATGGGATTGAATTCCAAAGAAGCCAACAATGTGCCTTTGGCAGAGGAAGTCATGGAATTGTTGCCATTGTATGTCGGCAAAGAAGGTGTCGTGGCGATCGGAGAAATCGGCTATGATGACCAAACAGAAGCAGAAGACCGTTTTTACCGCCTTCAACTTGAATTGGCCAAGGAAGTCAATCTGCCGGTTTTGATCCATACCCCGCACAGGGACAAGAAAAAGGGAACATACCGAAGTATGGACGTGAGTGAAGAACATGGCCTTGCGCCAAGCATGGTCATCGTTGACCACAATAATGAAGAAACTGTAAAGGAGGTTTTGGACAGGGGTTATTGGGCGGCATTTACGATTTATCCCCATACCAAAATGGGTAGTGAGCGAATGGTAGAGATTGTCAAGCACTATGGTCCGGAAAGAATTATTGTAGACAGCGCTGCAGATTGGGGAATCAGTGACCCGCTTGCTGTCCCAAAAACCGCTGCCCTGATGAGAAAAATGGGTGTCCCTGAAGAACATATCCGCATGACTTGCTACCAAAACGCCCTCACTGCCTATTCACAAAGTGGACAAATGGATGAATTGGATTGGCTAAAACCTACACCTATAGACCAAAGAGAAAGGCAATATGGCAACTCTGTTCTCAGGGGAGGACAGGAACCAAGGGTAGAAGGTTCTGATATTGTGGAGAATTAACAAAGCATGTCACAGATCAAAGCTTACTTACAACTCACCCGTCCGGCAAACATCGTCACGGCGATTGCAGATATTTGGGCAGGCTTCGCTGTAGCTGGTGGAGCCTTGGTCATATTTGCTGACCAAACCAAACTCATTGACTCCCCCGTTTTCCAAAACCTACTTTGGCTGACACTTTCGACCATCGGATTGTATGGCGGAGGAGTCGCATTCAATGACGTGTTTGATGCTGAACTGGATGCAAAAGAAAGACCCGAAAGGCCGATTCCCAGCGGAAGAGTTTCCAAAGGAAAAGCGGCTTTGATGGCTTTTCTGTTACTTTTGATAGGAATAATTGCCGCTTGGAATGTGAGTAATCTCAGTGCGATGATTGCATTGATTGTAGCCGGAATGGCGGTCTTGTATGATTATTGGGGCAAGCATCAGTTTATTTTTGGTCCCATCAACATGGGCCTTTGCCGTGCGGGAAACCTGCTTTTGGGAATCAGCGCCTTCCCCGTCATGCTTCAGAGCTATTGGTATTTGGGGTTTATACCTCTGATTTTTGTGGCTGCGATCACTATGATCAGTCGTGGGGAGGTTCATGGAAAAAATAGAAGGGCTTTGGTCGGTGGCGGATTGATGTATACCGCTATTATCCTTTCTCTGATAGTTCTTGGGCTGTTGGAAGGAGAAAACTTAGTGCACGTCATACCTTTTTTAATCCTGTTTGCTTACATGATTTTCCCTCCATTGATCAAAGCAATCCATGAACAAATTCCCCAATTGATAGGAAAAGCAGTAAAAGCTGGTGTTATTTCGCTGATTATCCTAAATGCATCCCTTGCAGCGGCATTTGCAGGATGGCAATTTGGTATAATTGTATTATTGTTATTGCCCATTTCAATTTACCTTGCCAAAAAATTCGCCGTCACTTGAAATTTTTTGCAATCATATTCAGTTGCAGATTAAGAAAACAAAAAGGCCATATTTGTGATTGAATAGGGACTTGGAACATTTAAGTTTATTACCAATGGAAAAGATTATAGAACAGTCCTTCTCAGTACCATTTCGGTATCAGGTTTGTTTTTTGGAAGGAATTTTTAATGTAAATAATCCAATGCTTGCAGATTTTCTAGACAATGGAAAGAGAGCAAAAGCTTTTTTTGTAGTGGACAGCGGTGTGGCAGAAGCTTTTCCAAATCTCCTGAATGACATCAATGACTATGCTAAAGCTTATGAAGACAGGTTTCTGTTGAGCACAGCACCTTTGATAGTACCCGGTGGGGAAATTTCTAAAAATGACGAAAGCATTTTCAAAAAAATCGTAGATGCCACAAGTATTTACGGAATTGACAGGCATTCCTATATCGTAGGAATCGGCGGCGGTGCGGTGTTGGACATGGTGGGTTTTGCTGCTGCCATTTCCCACAGGGGAATTAGACATATCAGGATTCCGACCACAGTACTTTCCCAAAATGATTCGGGAGTAGGTGTCAAAAACGGCATCAATTCCTACGGAAAGAAAAATTACCTGGGCACTTTTGCGCCTCCCTATGCGGTGATCAATGATTTCAATTTCCTGACAACTTTGGATGACAGGGATTGGCGGTCCGGAATTTCGGAAGCCATCAAAGTGGCTTTGATTAAAGATTTAAGCTTTTTTGAATGGTTGGAAAATCATGCCGATCAGCTAGCTCACAGAGCCATGGAACCTATGCAGGAACTTGTCATCAGGTGTGCCCAAATGCACATGAACCATATTGCAGGAAAAGATCCATTTGAGACAGGCTCGGCAAGACCATTGGATTTTGGGCATTGGGCTGCCCATAAATTGGAGCACCTGACCCACTATAAGGTCAGACATGGTGAGGCAGTTGCAATTGGAATTGCCTTGGACAGCACCTATTCTTTCCTCAAGGGAATGATCAGCCAAGCAGATTTGATGCGGATTATAAACCTGATCAAGACCTTGGGATTTGAAATTTATAATGCAGAATTGTCCGGACATGCTTTGCTGAAAGGCTTGGAAGAATTTAGAGAGCATCT
>NZ_CDSBKL010000365.1:0-4022 GCF_977115555.1 Aquiflexum sp. | reverse complement strand
CTGAAGTTTCCCTCAGGTTCTCGAGTCGGGAGAAAAGTGCCAAAAGGAAGTAGAAACTGCGAATGAATGGTAACCCCTCTTGCATGTAAGGCCGCAATTCCAGTCGGTGCAAGAATCACAAATCGCTTGTGAGTAAGTTCTGCAAGCTTTCTGAGGAATGTGGTTTTGCCCGTACCGGCCTTTCCTGTCAAAAAAATCGGGCTGTTGGTGCTGTTCACAAAGTGGGCTGCCAACTCTAACCTGTCTGTAATCTGAGTTTCCATATGGCTAAAAATAAGAACAAAAAACCTATAGCTCTCGGGAATAAACGTTTAAGTTCGCAAAGTTTTTAAAAAAATGTAACTTTGTTTCCGATAGATAGTTGTCATACTAACTATTGAAATACGAAGGAAATCAGATTCTGCATTCCCTAGTCTCATTAAAAGTTCTACTTCCCGAGATCAGGTTTGGATTTGTATTTTAAAATTTAATTTGGAATCAACAATCTTCTTAAAAAAAGCAGCATGTCAAAAAGCATATTGGTCACAGGTGGAACAAAAGGGATAGGACGTGCCATCATCGAGAGGTTTGGTGCAGAGGGATTTGATGTCTTTACCTGTGCGCGTCATGAAGGGGATTTAGAGAAATTAAAGGCAGCATTTGAAAGTAATTTTCCTTTGCAGCGAATGTTTATTTTTCCCGCAGATTTGTCTAAAAAAGAAGAAGTGAAGGCCTTTTCTGAGGAAGTCAAAAAACAAGGAATCCCGGATGTCATTATCAATAATACAGGGGTGTTTTTGCCGGGATCGATCCATTCAGAGCCGGAAGGAAACTTTGAGTTGATGATGAATACCAACCTTTTCTCAGCCTATTACCTCACAAGGGCATTTACAACTGAAATGATTGCCAGAAAATCAGGTCATATCTTTTCGATTGGATCCATTGCCGGACTGACTGCTTATGCCAATGGAGGAAGCTATGCGATTTCCAAATGGGCGATGTTGGGTTTTACCAAATGCCTGAGGGAAGAATTGAAAAACTATAATATCAAGGTCACCTCGGTTTTGCCTGGAGCGACCTATACCGCAAGTTGGGAAGGTGCTGATATCCCTGAAGAAAGATTTATGAAAACTGCTGATATTGCGGAATCAGTATGGGGGGCATATAACCTTTCCCCTTATTCTGTTGTTGAAGAAATTGTGATCAGACCCCAATTAGGAGACTTATAACTGTATGGAAACCAAATCATTGTTGGAGAAAATAAAGTATTGCAATAGCCTGACGGAATATTCCCGGCGAAAAACCATTCCTGTCAAAGTTGGTGATGTATACATAGGAGGTGACAATCCTATCGTCGTCCAATCGATGACAACTGTGGATACCATGGATACCCTTGGTTCTGTCGAGCAATGTATCCGCATGATCGAAAGTGGCTGCCAACTGATCCGTATCACTGCGCCTAGTATCAAGGAGGCAGAAAATCTCCGAAACATCAAAGAAGAACTTAAGAAAAGAGGGTATGAGACGCCTTTGGTGGCTGATATCCACTTTACGCCAAATGCCGCAGAAATTGCAGCCAAAATCGTAGAGAAAGTCCGGATCAATCCGGGAAACTACGCTGACAAAAAGAAATTTGAGGTCATTGAATATACTGACGAAAGCTATCAGGAAGAATTGGACCGCATCAGAGAAAGGTTTCTTCCTCTGGTCAAAATCTGTAAGGAACACGGTACAGCCATGCGCATCGGTACCAATCACGGTTCGCTTTCAGACAGGATCATGAGCAGGTATGGTGATACACCACTTGGAATGGTGGAGTCAGCCTTGGAATTTTTGAGGATCTGTGAGGATGAAAACTACCATGACATTGTGATTTCTATGAAATCTTCCAATACCCAAGTCATGGTGCAGGCATACAGGTTGTTGGTTCAAAAGCTGGATGAAGGTGGTTTTAAGCCATATCCTTTGCATTTGGGAGTGACAGAAGCAGGAGATGGTGAGGATGGAAGAATCAAGTCTGCCGTCGGGATAGGAACTTTGTTGGAGGATGGATTGGGAGATACCGTGCGGGTTTCCTTGACCGAGGATCCGGAGTTTGAAGCTCCGGTTGCACAATCTTTGGTCGACCGATATGCCGAAAGAGAAGGGCATGCTCCAATTGAACAACTTCATCATTTTCCGATCACACCTTTTGAACATAATAAAAGAGATACAATTGAGGTCTTCAATTTTGGAGGAAGCAATGTACCGAGGGTGATTGCGGATATTTCTGCGATTTCCAACATTACTGAAAAGGAAATGAAAAATATCGGCCATTTTTATTTGCCTGAATTGGATAAATGGAAAATGAATGATCAAGGGGCAGATTATGTGTTTTCTGGTGACAATCCGATTCCGTTCATGTTGCCAAACGGAATGAAGGAAATCCAATATTTCAGCCATTGGCAGCAATCAGAGGATCAGGTCAACAAGTTTCCTGCATACACTTTGCCTGAATTTAAAATAACATCGAACTTTCATTATGGATTGAATTTTCTGATGCTTTCAGATTTGGAGGTTTATGAAGCCCTTCCATTTTTGGAGGGGAGAAAGGACGTCGTGGTTATTTTGCAGAGTGACAATGCACATAAAATGGCGGCGCTCCGACGAGCTTTTATTACTTTGATGGAAAACCATTGTTTGGCACCTGTTGTTGTACTTGTAAATTATCCTGTTCAGGACTCAGACAAAACCATGCTTTATGCTGCTACTGATGTGGGGGGATTGTTGGTGGACGGATTGGGAGAAGGAATCATGTTGGGAATCGGAGCTTATATAGGCAATGATCGAGATCAGATTTTGGCACAGATCAAATTGCATAACTCTATAGGATTTGGGGTATTGCAGGCAGCCCGGACGAGGATGTCTAAAACCGAATACATTTCTTGTCCTTCCTGCGGCAGGACTTTATTTGACCTTCAGGAAACTACAGCCATGATCAGAAAAAGAACCGATCACCTCAAAGGCGTCAAAATTGGAATCATGGGTTGTATAGTCAACGGTCCGGGTGAAATGGCAGACGCAGATTTCGGATATGTAGGTTCAGGAAAAGGGAAAATCACACTTTACAAAGGAAAAGAAGTTGTAAAGAAATCAGTCCCTTCCGAAAGGGCTGTGGACGAACTGATCGAAATCATCCGAAAAGACGGCATGTGGATCGAGCCGGAAGTTTGAGTCAGTGTTCGGTAAAAAGTTTTCAGTAAGCAGTCTCAGTTTTCAGTCAGCAATTCATTGAAATTTCAAGATATGTTGTTAAAAATCAATTTCACATGGTGGACAGTCGACTGTGGTCTGTCGACTTATTTATAAATAGTTACATCAATACGGTCGGATTCATACCAATAACTCAATAACTAATTTCTAAATACCAAATTTATGTCAAACAGCAGATTAAAAGAATTTTTTAAACTTGGGGAAGTAGGTCACTATTTTATCCGGGTTTTTCAGAAACCTGATCCCAACAAACCATCCAATTTCAACCTGAGGATGATGCACGGTATCAACAAGATTTCTATTCTGATGTTTTTGGCTGCAATTATCTTTTACACAGTTAAGCGGTGCTCTTAAAACAAGATGTCGATTTTTTCCTTTTACTTCTCACTAATTACTTTTTACCTTTAAGCAAATAAACAATAACCACTTTATCACAAACCAAACGCCATCCCATGACCATTACTTTTTTTAGGGAATATTGCCTTTCTAAACCAGGCACCTCAGAGGACACTCCTTTTGATGAAAATACCCTTTGCTTTAAAGTCGGTGGGAAGATTTTTGCCATTATTGACATTGAGCTTTTTGAAAGTGTCAACCTAAAGTGCGATCCTGAAAAGGCTGTTGAACTTCGGGAACAATACTCCGGAATTGTGCCTGGGTACCATATGAACAAAAAACATTGGAATACGGTGATGTTTGATGGATCGGTATCAGATAAGTTGATTTTGGAATTGGTGGACCATTCTTACGACCTGATTTTAAATAGCCTACCAAAAAAAATCAAAGAAAGC
>NZ_CDSBKL010000364.1:0-4035 GCF_977115555.1 Aquiflexum sp. | reverse complement strand
TGGTCTTTTTTGCTAAAAATGACGGCCCACTACTTATTGGAAAATCCAAAGGAAGTCCTTGAAAATTCAAACAGGATTCGACAAATAAAACCTGATTTTTTTGATGAGCCTTATGCTTATGTAAAGAGTATCATTAAAGATCAGGATTCTAGGGAAATTTTTTTTGAGGCAATTGACTATGTCTTAAACGGTGAGTCCTTTCGGGCTTTTTCTAAGTAATTTACCGTTACATTCAAGTAATATACCGGTCCAAAGATCTTGTTTTATTCTATACATTTGTCGATTGATGTACAAAAGAAAATAGAATATATAACCCCACTTTCCATGAAATTAAAACTGTTTTATTTTTTGTTTGTCCTTTGTGTTTTTTCTTACCAAAGTTCATATGCCCAATATGCTACGCGCAAAATATCGAAGAAAAAACAGGAATATACTGACAGTTTAAAGCAGGTCAAATATGACTTTAAGTTTCCAATTCTGGGTCAAAAAGTATATGCTGCCGGTTTTGATATCCCTTATCCTGCAGGATTGATGGGGAATTTTATTTGGATGGACCAGTCAATTCTAATTGATAATATGCAGCTGGGTCTTAAAACGGACAATCTCGACATTCCTTTAACCAATGTTGATGAGTTTATCCAGTTTGGAAATAATTCAAACCGTTCTTTTGGTTCAAATGTGCGACCTGATTTATGGATTTTCCCCTTTTTAAATGTATATGGACTTTTCGGATATGGAAGATCTGAGACTACAGTGGAGCTCAATTCACCTATACCAATTACATCAGTTGTGGAGCAGGCAATTACAACCACCGGATTTGGAGTGATGGGAGCATTCGGTCTTGGCCCTATTTGGACCTCAGTAGATGCCAATTGGACTTGGACTAAACCAGAACTGTTGGACAAATCGGTTTTGGTCAAAGTCTTGGGCATAAGGTTTGGAAAAACTTTTGAATCCCAAACAAAGCCCGAGAGAAATGTTGCTTTTTGGGTTGGTGGAATGAGAGCTAGAATGAGTTCTGTTACCGTAGGACAAATCAAACTGATCGACGCTTTATCTGATGAAGCTTGGAACCGACGTGATCAATTGGTTGATCAATACAATACTTGGTATTCTGGCTTATCGGAAATCAAAAAAGCTTTGGTAGATCAAAGTCCTTTACCTGACATAGTGGACAGAATAGAACAAGCAGATGGCAGTTCCATCATCCGATATGGGATGGATAAACAAGTAAAACAGGAATGGAATGTGGTATTTGGAGCCCAATACCAGGCCAGTAAACGTTGGATTTACAGAACTGAATGGGGTTTGATAGGAGATAGGAAATCAGCCATGCTTTCAGTTAACTACCGCTTCTTATTATAATCTGTTTTGAGATTCCAATATTCGGTTACCCCTAGCCAATTTGGTTTGTACCCCCAATGCATTCAAACAATCCTTCTTTTTCCAACCCTAAAAAACTATCATTTAAATTTTTTTTGGAAGAATAATCCAAATTTTTTGCAAAACTAATTTTTTATTGAATTAAAAATTCATTTTGATTTAAAATTCCGAATAAAATACCTTGATTAAGGTATACCATTGAAGGGCAACATTGCTTATTTTTAGAAATCAAATTTTTAAAAACCAGAATATGAAAACCCAAAAACCATTCAACCACCTTAAAGGAATCATTCACGGTATCAGCAGCGACGGGAGAATCACCCGCGGAGAGTTCACCGAAATGAAACTTTGGTGCCAAGCCCACGAGGGACTTTGTGAACAATCTCCTTTCAAAGAATTCTACGCTGAGGTAAAATCGATTCTTAGTGAAGGTACCATGACTGCTGAAGAAATCCACGAACTGAAAACCATTCTCAACAAGTATGAATCTGAGCTTAGCGTCTCTGAAAGTAAGCAGGCCAAACTTGAATTTTTACAGGGAATCTGCTACGGCATCCTTGCAGATGAGGAAATCAATAAATATGAAATCCATGTTTTGAAAAAATGGCTTGAGGAAAACAATACCGTTATTGAGGAATTTCCTTTTAATGAATTGCATACATTGCTTACAGATGTGATGGAAGATGGAAACGTAAATCCCGAAGAAGAGAAAGCTCTTAAAAAATACTTTTTGAAGGTAATTAAGATGTGATGATCTTTTTTCCCTCAAAACTTACTCCGCCTTTAGAACCTATTTAAGGGTATGAGGATAAATCCATCCAATCCGAATCAATATTGTTGTTTAGGCCTTCTTGGAAAATTCCTTCGGAATTGAGAGGTAGGATTAAAACTAAATCCTACCTTGTTTTTTCTTTGGTTTTCGGATGATTTTGAAGTCAATTTTGGTACGGAAAAGTACAATTTTTTCTTTGACGCATAGGGAATAAGCGGGTCATTTATAGTATGGTCACACTTATCCCATGAAGATGTCTCCGATTGTGTTTTTTAGGCAGCGTTTTGTTGCGGCGGGCTTTCCTTTTCAGATCTTCTTTTTGCTATCTTGACAGCATTGGCTGCCATTATCCCGAAAAATATCGCAAACTTCTCTCTCTTGTCTCCTTTTACCCTGATTTTCCTCAGTCCGTAGAACTCTTTGTTTGTACCGAACACACCCTCCATTACTGTAGCCCTCTGTTTGGATATTTCCGAGCTGAGTATTTTTTCTGCCCTCTCATGTTTTTTGGGTCCTTTTTTGGGGAAACAGGTGAAAATCTTATTATCAGTGCAGAATCTACGGTTTTTGTTTGTGGCATAAATCCTGTCCGCCCCGAGCTGGTTTACAGGACCGAAAAATCTCCTGTGTTTGGCCACGGAGAGCTTAAGTCTTGTACATTCGTTGAAGGCATTGAAATCAAGTTTGTCTATAAACGTGAGTCCGTCCACCTGAAGGATATGGGCTTTGGCTCCAAACTCAACCGGCCTGTTTTCTTTTCCCCTCACAATGGGTCTAAGATAAGGTTTGTGCAGGGACACTATCCTGTCTTTTAAAGCCGAAGGCGGGTTGTCCAACAAAAACTCCTGCTGTCGGTGAACCTTTTTTATCACTGCAAACCTTGCAAAATCCTTCAAACCAAGATCTGCGCCCTTATTACTGTCGAGGATCTGCTGGAGTTGGCCGATCCCTTTAGCGAGTAGATATACGAGTGCTTTTCTTCTTCTGAGCGTTTCCCTGAAACTGTTTTTCCTTTTTCTGGAATAAGCCATATGGGCAATTCTCTGCTCCCTGAATTTAGATCTTGGTCTTTTGACCCCCAGATGGGAACAGAGTCTGAACAGCTGTTTTTCAAAAACCCACTCACAGCTTTCCCACAGCAGTTTGACATCTGTTGGAAACCGTATGAATGACTCATAACACGTAGCATCCATGAGCAATACATGGCTGTTGTTGACATCACGCTTCCAATGGCTGATAAGAACTTCCTGAAGTCTCTCCCATTCGCAGTGTTTTTCCAGATATGCCCTGACCCTGGTCATGATGGTCATGTCTTTGATCTGCTGGTTTTCGGCCAGTACTTTGCCGCAAAAATACTGTAAGGCCCAGTCTGTGTTGTAACGCTCCAACAATTGCCTGTCACTGGTGTTGAGATAGGCCTTCAAGAACATGAGTGCAAATATGCCCTTGCCGCCAAACCAGCTAGGAGCACCTCTTCCCGCGCGTTCTTCGGGAAGACAGGAAACAAGATCATCCCAGGGGATGGAATCATGTATCTGGCCCAACAATGAATTCTTGAAAAAATGATATTTTGGAGAATATCCGTCGAAGTCTTTGAAAAGAGGAAGCTGAATCATAACTTTAATTGTATTTAAGTCTGCAACCTTAAAATACAAAAAAGAAAACCCCGAAAAAAGCTCAAAACAGCCAAATCCGGGGTTTTTGTATTATGTTTTTGTTAAGTTATTAACTGACAATCAGTATCTTAAGGGATTCGCAAGAAGCCCTAATTACAACCAAAAGGCCTACGATTTTCCAAACCTTTTCGATGATTTCCCTTTGACATAGTCACCCTTTGAAACCGCGATAATTTCCTTAATTTAGCCGAAATTTTGAAAGAG
>NZ_CDSBKL010000363.1:0-4036 GCF_977115555.1 Aquiflexum sp. | reverse complement strand
ATTTGGAAAGATAAGGTTCCTGAATACTTGTATTTTGAGAAATTTAGATTTGGTATAAGTAAAAATCAAAACGTTTTTTAATAAATAACAAAAGATGGTAGTATTGTCTCGTCATATTCAATTGACTTTCAATAAGCAAATTTATACACTTTTATACCATCGGCTTTCCCTTCCTCAGTATATCATATATATTTAAAAGAATATGTGGAAATTCTGAAATTTAATTTCGCATTCTGAACTTTCTTTCAAACAAAAAAAACCTTAAAAATAAAATAACTGGAACATTATGAATTCAAGAAGAAAATTCATCCAAAATGGCCTTTTGCTTTCCGCAGGATTAAGTATGCCCGGCATGATACACGCTGACTCATTATCAGCCCTCAACAAGAAAATTGCCCCTTCCGATCAGCTGAATTTTGCAGTGATAGGATGTAAAGGAATGGGCTGGTCCAATATGAACGCCCATCTCAAAATGCCCAATGTCAACTGTGTGGCTATAGCTGACATTGATCAAAGCGTACTTGACCAAAGGTCAGAGGATGTGAACAAGCTTAGGGGAAAAAAACCTCAGGTTTATAAGGATTATCGCAAAATGCTCGAAAACAAGGACATTGATGCTGTCATCATCGGTACTCCTGACCATTGGCATTGTTTGACTATGATAGATAGCCTTTCAGCTGGAAAACATGTCTATGTCGAAAAGCCGATAGCGAACACTATTGAAGAATGTAACCTCATGGTAAAGGCCAAGCAGCGTTATGGAAAAATGGTGCAGGTAGGTCAATGGCAGCGAAGTGGTTCTCAATATGCCGAGGCTATAGCTTATGTAAAATCAGGGAAACTTGGTCAGATCAGACTTGTAAAGACCTGGGCTTATCAAGGATGGATGAAACCGGTTCCTGTCTTGCCTGATACACCTGTTCCTCAGGGCGTTGATTATGACATGTGGCTTGGGCCTGCCCCAAAGCGGCCTTTTAATGAAAACCGTTTCCATTTTAATTTCAGATGGTTTTGGGATTATGCTGGTGGATTGATGACAGATTGGGGTGTTCATGAGATAGATATTGCCTTGTTTGCCATGGGAGTTACAGCACCAAAATCTGTCATGGCCTCAGGTGGAAAATTTGCCTATCCTGACGATGCTTCAGAGACTCCTGATACCTTGCAGACCGTCTATGAATATGATGGATTTAATATGCTTTGGGAACATGCTACCGGAATTGATGGAGGAAATTATGGTACTACAGAAGGGATTGCTTTCATTGGAAACAATGCTACTTTGGTAGTCAACAGAGGAGGATGGAAGGTAATCCCTGAGACAGAAAACAAAGAAGGTAAAAGAGTAAATAAAGTGGAAGAGATCCAACTCATCAAACCTAATGGAAATCCACTTGAACTCCACGCGCAAGGCTTTGTCAGTTCTATCATCAATAACGATGCTTCAAAATTGACCTGTGGTATTGAGACTGGAAGTATTGCCGCCATCAACGCACAAATGGGAAATATCGCTTACAAAACCGGCAAAAAAGTATATTGGGATGCTAACAGAGGTCAATTTACTGATCCTGAAGCAAATTCATTGATGAAAGCCAATTATCACAACGGATGGAAATTGCCAACAGTTTGATCAAGGATTAAAAGATGAAAGATTAAGGGGAAGGTTATTGGTTCCGGTAGCCTTCACCCCTTCTTTGGTTACCCAATCGTGGGTTATTTTTACCATATTTTTTTCAAAGTCAAATTGGATGGTGATTTTGCCTTCCAAAGCATCATGCACGCTCTCAAATGTCAATTCATCTTGAAAATAGTTGAGTCCGATGGATGGTCCATTAGAGAAATTTTTGCCTTCCAAGCTTGGGATTATTGTAGCATCAGTAATCCCTGTCGGAGGATAGACTGTATATTCACCACTTTGAAGGGGAAAGTCCGGCAAGGTTTTTCCGTTAGAAACTGATTGGATCCCAATCGACATAACCGCAGAATTGGCAATAAAAGGTCGTGCAAATTTTTCATCCGTAGAAAGATCAAGTTTTGCCCAAACATGGGAACTTGGACTGGAAATATTGACCGGCCCCGTGATAGTGAGTTTGGCTGACTTAAATTCAATTCTTTCGCCTCCCAAAGTAAAATTACTGAACTCACCAAATGGATCCTCTCCGGTATCAGTGATGGTGCAGGCTGAAATTCCGAAAATTAATAAAGCTGAAATTAGAAGAGTTGGAATCAAATACTTTTTGGTAATCATGGATTTTATAGGTTGAGGTATTTAAAATTTAGCAAAAACTGTACCCTAAAATCAGGAAGCTATTACCAATCATTTTCTCTTTTGACATACTCCCATTCCTGCTTCAAAATACTGAAATATATCGTATCCCTTCTTCTTCCACGTGTCATTAAAGTGTGGCTTCTCAATACTCCTTCCTCAATGGCATTGATGTTTTTAAGTCCCTTTCTGGCCTGGACATTCAATACATCAGTCTTAAATTCAACCCTTTCTAAACCCAAAGATTCAAAACAATAGGTCAGCATCAGCCTTTTGACTTGGGCATTGATGCCCTTTCCTTGGTAATCCAAACCAAGCCAAGTCCAACCTATTTCCAATCTGCTATCTCTTTCCGAAATATTTCCAAAAGCTGAGGAGCCTACCATAGCTCCGGTTGATTTTTCGATGATTACAAACTGAAGCCTTTGTTTTTCGAATGCCGGAATAGCCCAATCAGACAAACCTTCCTTTGTAGATAAATCATGTGTGAAAAATCGCCACATTTCAGGATTGGAAGATAAAACCAGCAAATGGGGAAGGTCTGTCTTCTCTAATGGTCTTAGTAAAACAAAATTATTTTCAAGCCTAAGGTTAAAATCTATCATCTGACAATTTCTATCCCAATTTAACCCAATGTTTCTTTTAGGACTTTATTAAAATAAGCAACCTCTTCGATTGTCCCGGTACTTATCCTACACCAATCATTAAAAGGAGGAAAAGGTCTTCCTACAATAACACCTTTGGCAAGCATTGTTTTTGCAAGTTCCTTGGCATCTTGATTAGCATGAAAGAAAACAAAATTTGCCTGTGAAGGCAGATATGGTAATTTCAATTCATCCAAGGTAGTTTCGATCATTTTCCGGGCTTCAAGATTTTTTTGGAGGCTGAATTGATAAAATTCGGTTTCTTGGAGTGCTGCTTTTCCGGCCTCAATGGCCATGATGTTGGTATTGGCAACAACCCTTTCAGAAAGTTTTTTGGCGATATCAGGTCGTGCGACCAGATATCCAAGCCTGATGCCTGCAAGACCGTACACTTTAGAAAGGGTTTTGGAAACAATTATATTTTTCCCCTCTTTCACCAATTTGACCATAGAAGGATAATTCGGGTCTTCTATATAATCGCAATAGGCCTCATCACTAAATACCATTGTCTTTTTGCTCACTGTTTCGCAGAATTCCAAGACTTCATTGGCAGGGAGCAATTTTCCTGTGGGATTATTGGGGTTACATAAGAAAACAAGTTTGGTTTTTGGGGAGACTCTTTTCTCAATTTCCTTCAAATCATAGTTCATGTCTTTATCCAAAGGAACCCAGTTGATATCTGCTCCCCAAGTCTCTGCATAGGTCATCAAAGACAAAAAAGTAGGCAATCCAGAAATGATTTCGTCGCCTTTTCCAGCATAGGTAATACCTGTGATTTTTAGGCCTTCTGTTGATCCTGCTACCAAGACGATATGATCGGGAGTTACTCCTTCTTTCTTTGCGATCATTTCTACCAAAGGTGCATTATAGGCCCAAGGATATCTACACCCTAGGTCAAAAGCATCCTGCATTGCCTTTCTGACTTTTTGGGAAGGTGCATATGGGTTTTCATTTGATCCCAACCTGATGGGATTATCCAATGGACGTGGATTGAATTTGCGGATTTCTTCCGCTGACAGCGTACTGAATGCACCGGTACCGGTAAGTAAAGCAGCTCCACCCGCTAAAGAAGCACTTCTCAACCAATCTCTTCTTGACATACAGCACAGCATTTTTCTCGAGCTTTAGA
>NZ_CDSBKL010000362.1:0-4082 GCF_977115555.1 Aquiflexum sp. | reverse complement strand
ATCCCTTATTGAAACTTCAAGGCCTGAAGTTTTGGTGGATTTGCCCAAACTTCAGTTGGAAACCAGACCAAAATCCATAATTGGGCAACTTGATATTTTTGATGGAGATTACTTTGAATTGGAGGAGTTTGTTTTGGAGGATGAGAAAAAACAAACCTTGGAGGATAAAAATTATGGCTATGGACCTGGAGACAGGAGTATAGGACCTGAATTTTTGGAAAGATTTCCACAATATACTTTAGATGCTATTGTGTCCATGAACATGCCTGGCGGAGGAATGGGAAATTACAATTGGGGACTCAATGCCGGCGAACCACTTTTGATCATTGATGGAAACCGCTATTTCACCGATGCCGGTGAGACTACCAATGATGTGCTGAGGACTTTGATTGCTGCAGAGGTGGAATCTGTCGAAGTATTTACTTTTAATGCTCCCCAATTTGGCATGGCAGGATTTGCAGGAGTCATTATGGTCAAAACCAAAAAAGGAAGCAGGAACCAGGAAAATGCTGACAAAGTTTTCAACAGTGATGAGTTTGAGATTTTCAAAGTAAGAGGGTTTACACCTTCCAAAGAATTCCCTCTTCAAAAAAATGATTTAGAAATTCCCGAGTCCCGCCCGTCTCTCTATTGGAATCCTGAAGCCAAAACTAATTCTGAGCATGAGACTTTTACTTTTTCAGTCCATATTCCCAAGACTACCAAAAAAATGTTATTGAAAATCGAAGGAATCAGCACCGATGGGTTACCTTTTTACCGGGTATTCGAAATTCCGGTAAAATGAGCGATGGATTTTAGTATTCGCCATGAAAGATCGAAATCAAACCCTTTTTTGGCAGTCTTAGACTTATGTAATTGGAAATGATGGTTTGAAGGAAAAATACACAAGACTTCCCTACTTCCTACTTCCTACCTCTTTCCACTTTTTAATTATCCTTAAATACCTTTACTTATCGTTAATTTTTGTCAACAACCACAATAAAATTGGCTCGTTAAAACATTAGATATTACTTTTCCAACCACATCGACTACCACAACCATGATTCCTTTCATTAGATTTTTCAAAGTATCGTTTATTTGTTTTTCCTTATTTTTCTTCCTTTCTGAAGGAAATGCCCAGGGAATCCGAGGAAAGGTGACTTCCAAAAGCGGAGAGGTTCTTCCTTTTGCCTCGATCTATGTCCGTAATCTAGGCGATGGAGTCCCAACCAATCAAAATGGAGAATATGAATTTCGACTTAAAAAAGGGGTTTATGATGTCCTAGCCCAATATTTGGGATTTGCTTCTGAAGTCAAGACGGTCGTTGTCTTGGAAGATTGGGTGGAATTGAATTTTGAATTGGATGAGCAGGTGTATGCCTTGCAGGAAGTGACGGTCAAAACAAAGCAGGAAGATCCGGCATTGACGATCATGCGGAAAGCAATCTCAAAGGCCAAATTTCACAGACTTCAGGTGCAAGAATACAGCATGATGGTTTACCTGAAAGGTACAGGACAGTTGACAAATGTTCCATTTTTCATGAAAAAGGAAATGGAGAAGGAAGGAGTCAAGCTCAATGAGGCCTACACGACAGAGTCTGTTTCGCAGATTACCTTTAAGCAACCCAACACTGTCGAGGAAAAAGTAATCAGCATCCGCACCAACGGAGAAAACAATTCCACATCACCGGCGCCATACATTGCCACAAGCTTTTATAATGCAAAAATCAACGATGCAGTAACACCTCTTGCGCCTTCTGCCTTTGCTTACTACCAATTCAAATACGAAGGCTCTTTTGTAGAAAACGGTGTCATGATCAATAGAATCAAAGTGACTCCAAGATCTAGGGGAGAAAGGGTTTTTGAAGGATACATTTATATTATCGAGGATTTATGGGCGATCCATAGTCTGGACCTGACGACATCTTTGCTTGGGTTTTCGATTGGAGTCAAGCAGATTTACCAGCCCGTTGCGGAGAATGTCTGGATGCCCTCTACGCATACCTATACCTTTGGAGGGAAGTTTTTTGGCTTTGCGGGGGAATACAAATACCTGGCTTCCACCCGTGATTATCAGGTGACACTCAATCCGGATTTGATAGCTGAAACCGAAATCATTGATGAAAAAGTCACGGAAGTTCCCAAAGATGTGACCGCTTTCAACAAAAGTGTTTCCAGTCTGGAACAAATGGCACAGGCAGATAAGATGACAAGAAAAGATTTCAGGAAGCTTGTCAATGAATATGAAAAGGAAGAATTAAAACAAAGCAAAGAAGCGGAGGTAGTTTCCAACAGGAATTATACCATCGATTCTTTGGCTAAGAAAAGAGATTTGAGCTATTGGGACAGCATCCGTCCGGTGAAGTTGACTGAAAAAGAAATCCGTGGCTACCAAAGGGACGATAGCTTGGCAGTAGTCGAAGCCGCCAAAGTCAGTGAAGTAGACAGCGTTGCCAAAAAGGCTAGACGAGGATTCAAGCCGGGAGAAATTCTTACAGGCGGTTCCTATTCATTTGGAAAAGGAAAGTCAGCGGGATTCAGTAGCAACCTGACAAAAATCTCTTTCAATACAGTGGAAGGGTTCAAGTTTGGGCTTTCGGGCTTTTACAGGATTGAAAAAAGTACCAAAATGGCCGATTCAGTCACGATGCACCGGAGAACATGGACCATCAGACCTGAGTTTAGGTATGGGTTTTCCAGCCAACAACCCTATGGAACCCTTGATATCCGAAGATCAGTGAATAAGGGGAGGCCTGGTTATACTTTCGGTCTGACAGGTGGAAAATATATCTTTCAATTCAATGGGGAGAATCCCATTTCCGAGCAGGTCAACATGGCTTATTCTCTGCTTTTCAGGCAAAATTACATGAAGCTCTATGAGCAATCATTTCTGAAAGGATATTATAGCCACAGGTTTACAGATGCCATCACTTACCGCACCAATGTGACTTATGCATACAGAAGGGAATTGTTCAATAATTCGGATGTCAGTCTTTGGAACCGCGCTGAACGGGAATATACCCCAAATAGACCTGTCAATATCGAAGCAGATCCTGTGGCTTTTGAAAACCATCATGCATTGATCTGGACCAATAACATTGAATGGCGTCCGGGATTGAAATATTATGTCAGAAATGGCAGGAAAAATCCATTATACGAATCCGCCCCTTTGGTCAATTTCAGGTATACCAAAGCCATTCCAGGAGTATTCAATAATACTATGGCTTCCAAATTTGATTTTGTGGAGGCAAGAGTTGAGCATTTCTTCAATTTTGGGGTAAGCGGCAAACTCGATTTCAATGTCAGTGCCGGTGCCTTTCTGAATAATGATAGGGTGTATTTCATGGATTTCAAACACTTTGGCGGTAACAGAACTATCTTTGCCAACATGGGTGTCGCAGCCAATTACAGGTTTTTGGATTACTACCAATACAGCTCACAGACACAATTCGTGAGTGGGATTGTGCATTACCAATTCAGGAAATTTTTGTTGACCCAACTGCCGATGTTGCGGTTCTCTGGAGTTAGGGAAAACATATTTTTCAATTACCTCAAAACCCAAAACTCCCCACATTATTGGGAATTGGGGTATTCATTGGATAACCTCTTCAGGATCTTCAGGGTAGAAATGGGTGCCGGCTTCGAAAACAGCAATTACCAAAGGGGAGGATTCCGGTTTGGCATCGCCAGCTTTATCAATGTGAATTTTGAGGATTAATTTCTCCTTGGTAAGAAGCAAAATTTTCTAGAATTTGATATTTGGATATTGTGATATTTAGATATTGTTTTAGAATCCATTGCTTGTGGGAGGATGATCAATTTCAAAAAATGGTATTAATATTTTGGAATTTCCCTCCCTTTGGTAGTAGTCGTCTATGGTCCTTGGACTGTCGACCACATTAACCCTTTAAACAAATAACCAATAACCAGAATACCCTTTCTACCCACCCTTGAAACTTTGCAACCTTCCAGTTTTTTAACCAATTAATCAAATAACCCATTAACCATACTCAAATTTTGATTTTACCTTAAAGCCCTCTATATTGGTGGCTGTAAGGTTTAATATCAATAAAGATGAATAACCTTTGGTTATTTCACTTTCA
>NZ_CDSBKL010000361.1:0-4100 GCF_977115555.1 Aquiflexum sp. | reverse complement strand
GATATCATCCAAAGTGGCATTGTCAACGGTGATATGGCAACCATGCTAAAGAAATCCTGCTACAGCTGTCACAGCAATGAAACCGTTTATCCATGGTATTCTTATGTGGCACCTTCCTCTTGGCTTGTAGCAAAGGATGTGCGGGAAGGACGGGAGGAACTGAACTTTTCTGCTTGGGAGGAATATGACATGATGAAAAAACTCGGGAAACTGGATGACATCGTTGAAGAAGTAAAGGAAGGCAAAATGCCGATGGAAATCTATACTTTGATTCATCCTTCTGCCAAAATCGATGATGCACAACGTGCGTTGATAGTGGCCTGGGCCGAAGAAACCATGGATGTGGTGGCTGAGGAAGAGGATGAGGAATAAGAATTACAATCTTCTGAAAAAAACAATAAAACCACCTGATCGGTGGTTTTTTTTTTATTCAGTTTAAAGTAACCATGAAATAAAAAAATCGAATTACAAACCGATTATTATTCCGGTTTTGGATATAGATATAAGTATCCATCTCTGTGGAAATTTTCTGTTTAATACTGAGTCTCAAATTTTCGAAGCGGGGAGGAATGACTGCGGACCGGGCCGGCCCCGGCCTTGTGTGCTGATAGGATTCCGCAGTCTTGACTTTTTGGGCTACTTTTTTTGTCAAGAAAAAAAGTAGCTACAATTAAAGCGCAAATTTTTCCTCAGGCATTGAGAATTCAAAGAAAGCTAAATTTTAAATTGTGAGCCCTTTCAGGTATTCAAATTTAAAAAAATTAGATCCTCAAATCCATGTCAGTTTCAGAACTCAAATTAGAGATAATCAATAAAGTAATCTCTATTTGTGATAATCATATCCTTGAAGATATAATCAGGCTGCTCAATCAAGAATCGGCTCTAGACAATACATATAAGCTAACAAATGGTGAAAGCATTGCAATTAAAGAAGGACTTCAAGATGTTGCAGACGGGAATTTACATACCTCTGAATCTGCAGAAAAAATGATTAAAGAATGGTTAAAGAAATAAAAATTGATTAGTCCTTATTTTCAAAAATGTACTTTAATCGATTCTTATTCCTTAATTTACTTCGCATAAATCAGCTTTTTTTCAGCATCAATTATCGGTTTGATATATTTTGACAACCCCCCCGAGGAAACAAGATCTACTTTCTGATTCAGTAAATTTTCCAATTCAAGTTTCATTTGGACAAAACCTAACCCAATCCTCTCAGAATAATCTAAGTCGACCAAAATGTCAACATCGCTTTGATTATCTGCTTCTTCCCTCACATAAGAACCAAAAAGATATGCTTTCAAAACAGGTTTGGTTTTGAAATAATCTTGAATAACTGAAATTTTTTCGGTTTCCAAATGCATGGATCAAAGATACCAATAATTTGAAAAGGGCAATATCTGCTCATGGAGATTTGGTTTTCACCGTTTAGGTAGCAAGATCAAAAACAAAAAAACCACCGATCTCTCGGTGGCTTTTTCTTTATGCTATTTTAAGCTTGAGTTCGCCTTTGCGTTTGATGATTTTGAGTTCGAAGTACTCGTTGATAAAAAACTTACAGTGGTTTTCTGACCATTCTGCACGGGATTCGGTATCAAAAAGGATGGTCATGCGAAGCATTGTTTTCACATATTGTTCGTGATAACCGAGTTCGTGAACCCATTCCAAGAGCTGCCTTGACCAGTCTTCCTGAAATTTCTCCAAGTGTGTCCTTCCGTCAAAAAGCAATTCGAGTTGGTTGCCTTTATTTTTGAAGCGGTAAATGCCACAAAGCTGTCTGTAGATCATCCTCAACCTGTCCTTTGGATACTCATAGGTATCAAGGATTTTGGCAAAGGTTTCATCCATCAGCATCAATGGATTGTAAAGTTGGGTATAAGATTTTTTGAGTTCAAAAACCATCACTTCAAGCATCTGCTCTTCCAAAATGGATTGCGCCTGTCTTAAAATGTAATTTTTGTCAAGAGGAAATAACTTCTGAATCATTTGGCTATCAAATCTTTCGCAAATTAGGCTTTTGCTTTCAAAAATTAAAGGTTTTGTCCTGAAAAAACAGTTTCTACAGCACTTTGGACCAAATCGCTTTCAAATCCCCTTCCCATTAGGTACTGTTGGATTTTGTACCTTTTCTTAAAGGGATCAGGTTCTTTAACGAACTCGGATTTTTTCTCCACCAAGTCCAGGAGCTTTTGCCAATAATCTTCAGGATCAATTTCTTTAAGGCCTGACTTGATGCAGTTGGGACTGACTTTGCGGAGCTTGAGTTCTTGGGTGATTTTGTTTCTCCCCCATTTTTTCAGGTTGAATTTTCCCCTGACAAAAGCCTGGGCAAAGCGCTCTTCATTCAAAAATCCTTCCTCGATCATATGGGATATCAATTCCTCTGCCTGATCCCCATAAAGTCCTTTTTCGGCCAATTTACTCCTGACCTCCTCCTGACAGCGCTCCTGATACGCACAATAAGCCGCGATTTTCAGTTTGGCTTCTGTCGGAGACCAATACTTTTTGGGTCGATCGGGATTATATTCTTTTCGTGGGTAGGACATTTTATGTAATTTTAGCCCAAAGTAACTTTTGAAGTTATTTTTTTCAAATCTAACCATCAAACCGAATAAACCATGCGCAAAAAAATTGTTGCCGGAAACTGGAAAATGAACCTCACTTTTGAAGAAGGCCAAAAACTGACTTCCGAAATCGTCAATATGCTCAAGGATGAAAACATCAAAGATGTGATCACTGTCCTCAACCCACCTTTTGTCCACCTGTATCCTGTCAAAAAACTGATCGGGGATACGCCTAATCTTTTTCTTGGTTCTCAAAATTGCTCCGACAAAGTTTCCGGTGCTTTTACAGGTGAAACTTCCGCAGGAATGTTGGCTTCCTTTGGTGCGACCTACGTGATCATTGGACACAGCGAAAGAAGGGAATACTTCAAAGAATCAAACCAACTGCTAACCGAAAAAACCAAGCAGGCACTTGCCAATGGACTCACCCCGATCTTCTGCTGCGGCGAACCTTTGGAAATCCGTGAAGCCGGTACGCATGAAGCTTATGTAAAACAGCAATTGACAGAAAGCTTATTTGGCTTTTCCCCCGAAGAAATGTCCAAAATCGTGATCGCTTATGAACCGATCTGGGCAATCGGAACAGGAAGGACAGCTTCTTCCGATCAGGCACAGGAAATGCATGCAGCTTTGAGAGGACATTTGGCAAGCAAATTCGGTAAGGAATTGGCGGATAATATTTCTATCCTGTATGGCGGTTCTGCCAATCCGGGCAATGCCAAAGACCTTTTCTCCAAACCTGATGTGGATGGTGGATTGATCGGCGGTGCTTCGCTGAAGTCAAGGGATTTTGTGGAGATTGTGAAGTCATTCTAAGTACGAATTTCGAAGTCGGATTTACGAACAGCTTAGCGCATCATTAAAAGGCCTTTGGTTCTTTTAAAATTGGCAGTGGAGACACTGCCTGGGGCGAACTTAAGAATTAAAAAAATCAGCGGCAGTGGAGACACTGCCGTTTATGCATCCAGAAAAATCATTACAAATGGAATATTTAGAATTTAAGATTTCCTGTACAGAACCTTTCCGTGAGATTCTTATCGCAGAGCTTTCCGAGGTCGGATTTGATTCTTTTTTGGAAACCGATGAGGGGATTGATGCCTATATTCAGGAAGATCTGATAGTCAGAGAGGCTTTTCAGGAAATCATCGACAGGTATAAAGAAGCCGCTAAGATTAAAGTTCAGGAAGGCAAGATGCCCAAAGTCAATTGGAATGAGGAGTGGGAAAAGCATTACGATCCCATCTTTGTCGGTGATCAGGTTTATGTCAGGGCTTCCTTTCACGAACCAAGGCCCGAATTCAGATATGAAATCCACATCAATCCCAAAATGTCTTTTGGTACAGGACACCATGCCACCACATTTTTGATGTTATCCCATCAGCTTACACTGGACCATTCCGGCAAAAGGGTGTTGGATATCGGAGCGGGAACAGGAATCTTGGCCATCATGGCACACAAGCTTGGCGCTGATGAAATCGAAGCCTTTGACATAGACGAATGGTGCGTCGAAAATGGCAATGAAAATTTTGACCTGAA
>NZ_CDSBKL010000360.1:0-4125 GCF_977115555.1 Aquiflexum sp. | reverse complement strand
TCATTTCTGTGTTTTTGGTTGCCATTATCGGATTTACCGTTATTGGAAGCACATATTTTTTTGGACCCATAGTAAAAGTCACAGATCGGGAATCTCAAATATTCTCCTATTCAGATCTAATTCCAAAATTTGATCAGGGTATAGAATTTTCTTCAGTCAACATCAATGTGCCTGAATTTAAGGCCTTGGATACGGTGTTTGATTTTGTTAATGAGCTTTCCGATTTTTTGTTTTCGATTTCAGAATTAAGTGCTTTAAAATTAGCATGGTTGGCAAAGAGTCATCTTTTTTTTAAAATTCAAATTTTTCTTTTCCCATTTCATTATTTCTGGTAATCATTTTTAAGCTTCTATTTCATTTTCTTAGAAAATCGAAATCAAACACCCCTGACTACCACATTTGCATGAGATGCAGAATAGGGTTGTCTGAATTCTTCTATTTCATAACACTTTAAATATTCATCAATATGTTTGACATTGAACCTGTATCCTTGGTCATTTCCTTGGTACTCATTATATTATTTTCTTCCCCGATTGTTCTTTACAAAAGAAAACAATCCCAAAAAATCAAGTTCCAAACTCATTACATTGAGGAGATGGGAAGCAAATCCAATCTTAAATTTGACGAATCTGACAGGTGGAGAGACCTGTATTTCATCGGTTTGGATTCGGCTAGAAAAATTTTGGTATATGTAAAATTTGGCCCTGAAAATACAATCCATCAAATTGACCTTTCCAAAGCATCTGATGTGAAGCTTGAAAAAATGGAAAGGGAAATCAAAATTGAAGGCAAACCTCAAAATATAATTGATGGTCTGAACCTTAAGATTGAAATTCATGGGGATAAGGCCGAGACAAGAATGTTGGAGTTTTATGACTCGGAATTATTCTCTGACAATATGGGGGAACTTCCCTTGGTTCAAAAATGGGAGAAAACACTAAAAACTATGATAAAAAACAACCATACCCATGGAAAGAAAAACGTGTTAACCTAAAAATCTGTTTTGGAAATTGGAATGCCAACAGCTTGGAATCAAGACTGTTGGCATTTTTTTTATTTGATCTCAGTTTTTTTGTTTTGTGCCCAAAGTCAACAAAAATATGGTAATCAATATAAATAGCGTCCCAAGCCAATCCATGGCCCCAAAAGAGACATTCAGCCAAACCACGGCTACAGCTGCCGCTGAAAGCGGTTCCACAGAGCAAAGCAAACTTGATGTTTGGGCACCGATGATAGTTACAGAAGTAAGGAAAAAATAGAAAGCGATCACAGTTCCAAACAAAATAATATAGGCAAAAGCAGACCAGGTTCCCAAATCCCAAGTCCCATGAAAATCCCAAGGCTTGCTGATAAAGGAGAAAGCGATTCCTCCAATCAGCATTCCCCATCCTGTTACGGTTGCGGCAGAATATTTTCTAAGCAATCGGACAGGTTGAATGGTATAAAATGCCAATGCAAAAGCAGAAAGTATTCCCCAGAACAATGCTTTTTCGGAAATGACAAGCTGTTTGAAACTACCATGGGTGACAAGCAGAAATGTACCGGTAAGTGCAAAGACCAAAGAGGCATATTCCACCAAAATGGGCCAACGCCTATGATGGATGGCATAAAAAGCCACTACAATCAATGGTCCTATATATTGTAAGACTGTTGCTGTCGCTGCATTGGACAGGTTGATGCTATAGAAATAGGTGTATTGTACAGCCACCATACCAAAGATGCTAAAGAACAATAATTGAAGCGCATCTTTTGGGGTTTTCCAGATTTTGAAGGCATCTGAATTTTTTCGGGTGATGGCATATATCACCAAAATAATCCCCGCCAACAATAATCTCCAACAAACGAGCCAAGCCGGATTGATTCCTTTTTGCTCAAAAAGATACTGTGCACATGTACCGGAGATCCCCCAAAATATGGCTGCCGCCAAAGCCATGGAAAAGCCTTTGATTGATTTTTTGGTAGGCAAACTAGCCGGTAAGGAAGGTGATAGCATAAAGAGGGATGAAACTCAAATTTACAGAATGAAAAAGTGATTTGGAATCCTCTCAAAAAAGAAATAAGGTAATTTTTCGAATTTCAACTGATCTGAAAAGGCTGAGGAGTAAAGCAAAGCAAAAAGATAATTATACCGATCCAACCAAGGATTTTCCTGGAAGTATTTAAAGACCTGTATCCTGAAACCTCCGGATGTTCTAAACCCATAACTCTTCCCAGTAGAAAAGCAAAAAGCAACCAACCGCTGTACCCCTCCAAAGTTGGAAATGCATAAACAAGCGCATATTGTATTGATGCAATGACTAAGATCAACGTCCATTTGGTTTGGGTATCCATTATTTTTGATCGGCTAAAACAGAAATATAGAAACCCAATATATAATGGAATGCTGATCAAAAGGCGGTCAATGGATTGGTATGGGTTAATAGATCCCAATCCGGCATAAAAAACAAATGCAATGTAGAAAACCAGGGATATCTGTTTATGATGCCTTGGAAAAAGCCCGAAAACTATATGACCTCCATCCAATTGTCCGATTGGGAGAAGGTTCAAAGCGGTAAAAAACAAGGCTAAATACCCGGCAAATAAGTATGGGAAATGGATGATTTCAGACATATTGGGCATTTTCTCCGGTTCTGCCAAAAGTTTTTCCATCCCATAAAACAACAAATTATAACCCATTTCAATATTGAGGTAACCGTCTTCTGCACTGTGCCCTTTGAAGTCCGGATCGAGGTATTCGGGATGGATCTGATAGATATAATCAGCATCAGGCAAATGCGTAAATCCATACCAAAGCACTCCAAATGCAATGAGGAATCCTGCAATAGGACCTGCTACTCCAATATCAAAGTATTTTTTCCGACTATTGACAAAGCTTTTCATTTTAATGACTGCTCCGAAAGTACCGATCGATGGAGCACCCAAAAAACCCAACCAGCCAGGAAGAAAATAGGGCATGGAGGTTTTGACTTTGTGATGGATGGAAGTAAATAAATGACCCAATTCATGAACCAAAAGAATCCCAATAAACGGTATCGAAAACTGAAGAGACTTTGAAAAGTATTCCCAAGTCAATGCATATTCCCCATCTGCCAAAATTGATTTTCCATAAAGCCATTCTGCACCTGCCAAAGTGGTGGCAATCAATGTCAGGATAAAAAGTGAAATGTGGATCAGGTATTCCTTTTTAGTATACATCCGAAAAGAATTGGATTAATGATTTTGGGTGCGTGATTTGATAGGTTTGAATTCCAACTCTTTTTGCACCTTCTAAATTTGCTAATAAGTCATCAAAAAACAGAACGCGCTCCGGGCTTACATTTATTTCATTCAACACTGCTTTATAAATTGCCACATCAGGTTTGGCAAGTCCCATTTCATGGCTTAGAAATATCCTGTCGCAAAGGTCGAAAATTGACTTTTCACCAGTCTGATCCAAAAGCAGTTCATCAAATTTCTCTATATGGATTTCATTGGTATTGCTAAGGACTGCGGTTCCATAATCTCTCCCTAGTATTTTTAAAAGCTCGATTCTTTCCAAAGGAATGTCCTTTAGTAAACTATTCCAAACATGGTCAATTTGAGTGTCAGTCCAATCTTCCTGATAAAGATTCCTGACTTCATTCCTAAATTGAGAAGAACTGATCAAACCCTTTTCATATTCTTTATGAAATGTGGAAGGGAAAAATTTATCTGTCAAGGTATGTTTGGCTTCGGGAAGGATTTTTTTCAACTCATTGATACTGAAACTATAATCAATATCGATGATCACGTTACCCAAATCGAAGATCAAAAAATCGATATTCTCAAGTTTTTTCATTTATACTCAGGTTGTAAAATTAAAACCAAATATGTAACATTGCAGTCCCATTTGCAAGGCAGTTTTTATAAAACCCTTCCAAATATTGGGCCTATAGCTCATTCGGTTAGAGCAACTGACTCTCCCGATAGCTATCGGGACAGTAGGTGTGAGGTTTATCGGTAATTAATTGGGCCTATAGCTCATTCGGTTAGAGCAACTGACTCTCCCGATAGCTATCGGGACAGTAGGTGTGAGGTTTATCGGTAATTAATTGGGCCTATAGCTCATTCGGTTAGAGCAACTGACTCATAATCAGTAGGTGCTTG
>NZ_CDSBKL010000359.1:0-4155 GCF_977115555.1 Aquiflexum sp. | reverse complement strand
AAATATTTTGTTTTTGATATTTGTATTTATATTGCATCACAATTATTACCAAAAATTATCTCGCAAGAACATCTTTTTGGTTACCAATAACTCTTCGATTAAAAGATATTTAAATGCAAATTATTTGACTTTTGAGGATCATGATACTGAAAAGTTCCTCTTAAGAAATAGAAACAAATAAGGAATAATCACCCAACGCCCTAGTCTCATTGTTTCTCCTGTAAAAATGAAATCACCTAATTTTTATTTGGGAAGAATTTAAATGAGATGTCTTATAACCCAAAGTCTTTTATTCTGAAGAATACCCTCGGATAAGCCGTTTCGGTATTGGATCATGAAAAAAGCTGGCAGGTTTTCCAATTAAAAGAATTTTGAAAATAGTTAGTTGAGATAGTCCATTGTTTAGATAAATGCAAACTGATAGTAACATATCAATTTTTACCGGCGTACCAGCAGCAAAAATTTGCTGCTTGGTACTGCTTGCATTTATACCCATGATGTCTTGGGGACAGACTACATATACATGGATTGGACTTGATAACGGTGCTTGGACGAACAGATTTAACTGGTCGCCTACCAGGACCACACCGGCTACCACTGATATTCTTCAATTCAATTCAGGAGAGACACTCACTGTTACGGCTGTACCTACTCAGACCATCAGGGGACTGATTATTTCAAATAATTCAAACATTACTCTTTCTTCTACTGTCAGTAACCAAAATTTTAATGTGACCAATGGAACAGGAGACGAGTGGGTTATCAATGCAGGATCCACACTCACTTTGACAGGAACAAGCAGGCTTAGGGTCACGTTGGCAGCGAATGCTTCTGCAGTGATAGATGGGGAACTTGTCTTGGGAACAAACGGGAATACCAATACAGGAAGTGCGGGTACCCTAATCACTGTCAACGGTAAAATCACCAATTTGGGAGGAAGTTTCACGAGTTCCTCCACAGCCAAAATAGTCTTTGGGCCCAATTCTGAATACGAACATGCAAGAAACGGAACAAGTCTTCCATTGGCTACTTGGGATCCGACGTCAACTGTAAGACTGACAGGCATCACAAGCACAACAGTAGGAAATGCCAATCAAAATTTCGGAAACTTTATATTTCAATCCCCTGCCCAAACCGTTAACATGTCATTTCTTCCTCTCAGTATCGCAGGGAATCTGATAATTGACAATGGTTCTTCCACAGGACAGATCAGGCAAACAAGAAATGCCTTTGATGTCGGAGGAGATTTTATTTTTATTGACGGGAGGTATGCCATTGGAAATGGTACTGGATCCAACCGAAGTATCAATGTGTTAGGCAATGCTTCAATATCAGGTGGGATTTTGAGTATGAGTATCAGTAACAATGCTGTGGGGACATTAAATGTTGCTGGCAACTTCACTCACACAGGAGGCACAATCAACGAAACAGCATCAGGTTCAGGAAGAATTATTTTTAACGGGAATACCATCAATCCCCAGATATATACATCTGGCGGGACCGTCATCAATGTGATCAATTATATTGTTTCTGCCGGGGCATATGTCCAATCGGCGGATTCAGATACTGAGTTCATTGGTGGCGGTACTTTTACCCTTGAGTCTGGAGCGGTGTTAGGTATCAAGTCTCCTGATGGAATTACTTCTGCAGGTGCAACAGGATTAGTGAAAGTAACAGGTGTTAGATCTTACAACACAGGAGCAGACTACATCTATAACGGAAACAGCAATCAGTCAACCGGCAATGGACTTCCCGCTACAGTCAACAACTTGACCATTGACAATGAAGGTACTTTGGGAAACCAAAAAGTTACAATTTTTCAGAACACCTCAATCACCTCTAACCTTTCCATTGTTCAGGGTGGATTGGATTTAGGTATTTTTTCAGCTTCTAGAGGTGCTCTTGGCGGAGTTTTGACCGTTGCAAATGGAGCCTATTTAGGCATCGGTGGTACAAATTCACTTCCGGGAAATTTCGCTTCTCATGTGATAGGCTGTACCAGTAGGATAGAATATTATGGAACAGATCAAACTGTGGCCAGTATCAACAGTCCATCAACTTACGGTGTTTTGGTTCTCAGCGGATCAGGGACTAAATTATTTGAGGTAGGGGCTAACTTGATTTGCAATGATTTCGAAGTTTCGGGAGCCGCAGCAGCAATTGCTTCTGAAGGAATAAATTTTGGGGGAAATGTTCAAATCGGGGTAGGAGCTACATTTACAGGGGGAGGATTTACCCATCAAGTGACAGGAAACTGGAATGTGGAAGGGGAATTTATTCCTGAAAACGGACAAGTGATTTTTGATGAAAATGCGTCTTTGAATATATCCGGCGGGGTTTTCAATAACCTTACACTAACAGGCCCGGGACTTAAGACGATAACAGGAAACATTGAAATTAACGGTAATTTTTTGGTAGAAGGCTTGGTGAATATTTCATCGCCTTCTACTGTGACCGTTAGGCCTAATGCACAGATGACAATAGAAAATACTGCAACTCTGACTACAAGCGGGTCAGCAAAAATTGTATTGAATCCAGCTGCCATTTACCAAAACCTCAGTTCAGAAGATCCCTCCCTCGAGGTTCAACAAGAATTGACCGGAAATAAAGGATGGAGAATGGTTGGGGCTCCGGTAGGAACTACCTATGCCGATATGCTTGCCAATGCCGAAACCCAAGGTTTCCCTGGGGCAAACAATCCTGACCTCCAGCCGAATATATTATGGGTAGATGAGACAGATCCTGGTACTAGCCTACAGACTTGGAGAAAACCTTCCCAAATCACAGATGCTGTTGTTGCGGGAAGAGGACATTATTTATACATTTTCAATGGTGCAGAAAAACCTGCCGGAGGAGGAAATTATTCAGATGCCCTTCCATTGACGCTTTCTTCTTCAGGTACAGAACCAAACCTAGCAAATGGATTATTTGATTTTGGAGTCACTTTTACAGCAAGGGATACCAGTCTTATTGTTGATGGGGGACAGCTTACCGAAGTAAATATTGCTGATGCCGGATTTAACCTGATAGCTAATCCGACTGCGAGCATGATCGATTTCTATTCTCCGACAGGCTGGAATAAAACCAATATTGACAACACCATTTATGTTTGGGATCCGGCTTCAGGTTCATTCCTTACTCATAATGGGACACTCGGAACTTTGGAAAATGGCCGTATCGCACCCTATCAGGCTTTTTGGGTGAAGACAAACGGCACAAATCCTATCCTGCAAATCACAGGCAATGAAGCAAAAACAAATGTCTCAAAGGATTTCTTTGGCAGAAAAACGGAAGAAGAACCCTTTGCAATCCAACTTGCTGTAGCAGGTGAGGGTATGCAGGCAGAATCCTTTATCAGCTTTGGAAGAGAAGGAAGGGTATCAAACGATCCTAAGGATGCTTATCAATTGGAGTCATTGGCTGCTGATTGGCTTTTCCTCTACTCATACGGTTCCTTGCAAACCAGCAATCCTTTGGTTATCAATAGCCTTCCATCCTTGGATGAGCGCGAAATGATCATCCCTCTTCATTTGGCTGCTTCCAAAAACGGAAAGGCCTTCCAGGGATCTTTCCTAATGAACTGGACACTTCCAAGTGAATGGCCTGTCGACAAAAGTATCATTCTGATGGATCATTTGAATAAAAAAGCAATCAATATGCAGGAGGAATCTATTTATACTTTCAATTTTCAGGCTCCTGAAGTTCCTAAAAGCAAAGCAAGATTATCAACCAATGAATTTGAATTGCCAAAAGCAATAGTGTTTCATTCACCATACCAAATAGGAGAAATCAATGCGAAAATCAACTCAAAATCCCCGGAAAGGCCTTTTACCATCTATATCGGTGGTGCATTTAAAGAGGACCAAATTGAATACCTACCGGATATTCCGAAGTTATTTCCAATAAGCCCGAACCCATTTAGGGATTCAGCCAAAATCAGGTTTTTCTTACCTGAATCTGCCAAAGCCGAAATCCTCATCTACGATATGATGGGGCAAAAGGTAGGAGGATTTCCTGCAGCTGAATATGGGACAGGAATCCATGAATTAGAATGGATACCAAACCCGACCGGCATGACTAAAGGCTTGTATATCGTACAACTTGCAACTGAAAATTATAGATTTACCCAAAAACTGATTAAAAACTGAAATGATT
>NZ_CDSBKL010000358.1:0-4169 GCF_977115555.1 Aquiflexum sp. | reverse complement strand
TCTCCAATTCTAAAATCAACTTTTTGTACTTTTGGGATGAAACACTCCCAAAATAAACAAAGATATATAGTCCATGTCCCCACCAATTCAAAACACGGATATTGAATCCGGACTCTTCATCAAAATCCCTGATGAGATCCAATACTTGATAAGGAGCTTTTTCTAAGTTATATCCTTTGGAGATTTTTGTTCCCTTGGAATTGGGATGTAGCTGCAGAAGTTCACTTTGGGGGAAGTCATTTGCAAGTCCATGAAACAAACCTTCAATTAAATTTGTCTGCTCCTTGATCTTTTGGAAAAGGGAATTGTTTGCCAATAATTCAAGATCAAAGTTCACTTCTGACATTTTCTCACCAATTCAACAAAGCCGAAGCCCAAGTAAACCCACTGCCGAATGCTGCCAAACAAACCAAATCCCCTTCTTTCAATCTTCCCTGCTCAAAAGCTTCGCTCAGAGCAATGGGTATGGTACCTGCTGTAGTGTTGCCGTAATACATGATATTGTTGAATACCTTTTCGTCAGGCAACCCTAGTTTTTGTTGGATGTAATTGCTGATTCTCAGGTTGGCTTGATGTGGGACCAATAGGTCAATATCAGATTTGTCCTTGCCATTGGCTTCAAGAGCCTCATTTATCACTTCAGAAAAACGTACTACTGCATGTTTAAAAACTGCGTTGCCGTTCATTTTGAGAAAAAAGTCACCTCTGTCTATCATTTCTGTTGAAATCCTTACCTCCTGACAACTGCTCGGAGAGGAACAGTATAGCTCTTCTGCATGGTCTCCGTCAGCATGAAGGTGGGTGGAAAGAATTCCGGATTTTTCTGAATTGGAACGACTTAATACTACGGCTCCTGCACCATCAGCAAAAATAACAGCACTCGATCTGCCTTCATCACTTTTGTCCAAGGCAGAGGATTGTATCTCTCCTCCGACAACGAGAATGTTTTTGTACATCCCTGTTTTGATAAATTGATCTCCGATAGAAAGTGCATAGATAAATCCTGAGCAGGCATTCCTAATGTCCAATGCTCCTATTCCCTGCATCCCGAGTTCCCTTTGTAACAATACCCCTTCTCCCGGAAGAAAATAATCAGGAGTGATTGTTGCAAAAATGATAAAATCAATGTCCTTATTGGTCAAACCCGCTCTTTCCAAAGCCATTTTTGAGGCATTGACTGACATGCTTGCCAAGGTGTCTTTGCCTGGTGTAAACCAGCGTCTCTCATGGATTCCTGTCCTTTCTACGATCCATGCGTCATTGGTATCCATGATAGTGGATAGATACTCATTGGTGATGACTCTATCAGGGACATAATGTCCTACTCCGGTTATTTTGGATTTGTACATGGCTATAGAAGAATTTGGGTTCAGGAGGAATTCGCTTTATTGGTGGAAGCAAATATCCCACTTCCTTTTTTGAATACCAAAAAACACTCCCTAAAGGGTAAAATACGAAGCAAATCATACACGAAAGGAGATAATCAGTGATTACTTCAGTCTTCCTTGCTCTTTTAGTTTCCAATAGCGGTAAAGTCCTGCTACTGACATCCAGCTTGGATTGGCATATTCGTAGATTTGGATAATCTCTTTAGTACAGCCTTCCTTCAAAAATTGGGATTTTGAATATTCCATAAAAAGTGGTACTACCTCGGATTGGTTTACATTTTTTTCAAAATATGGTTTGATCCATGAAGCCCAATCGTCTAACATATAAGACAGTTCATCTAAATGGAAATCGACGGCATCGATTATACCAAAATGGGTAAGATAAAGTTCTTTTGGCTTTTCGCCTTTGATGATGGCAAGAGACTTCTTCCAGGCTTCCAGATTGATGTCAGGGGGAGGACAGGGTGGCATCACAGGACCTCCGTCAATTTTCACTCCCGCTACGTCTCCTGTAAAAATGATCTCTCCCATCTTCCAGGCAATATGGTGGACTGCATGTCCAGGAGTATGGAGGGATTTGATTTTTGTTGTTCCGAATTCAAGTTCTTGCCCGTCAGCGACTTCAATTAATTGGCTAGCGGGAATAGGCTTCATTTTTCCCCAAAGCCTATCCATGTCATCACCATAAATTTGGGAGGCTGAATTCCAAAGCTTTTCTGGAGAAGCCAAATGCGGAGCACCAAAAGGATGGACATAGATTTTTGCTCCCGCTTCGGCTAGTTTCCATGCGGCTCCTGCATGGTCAAAATGAATATGGGTCAAAAGTACATGCTTGATCTCCTCCAGCATATAACCGTACTTAGAAATCCCACGGCTTAATTGGTCAAATGTACTTGCAGGCCCCGTTTCAATAAGAATGGGTCCGTCTGAGGTTTCTACCAAAAAACTCGCGATGGCATCTTTGGTGTTTTGAAAAAAAAGGTCAATAATTTTAATTTTTTCCATCATCCGAATAAAGTGTAATTGCCAAATTGATCCATTGGGGATGTTTTACGGATAATTCCTGGACTGTCGTTATTGACCTGATTTACCAAAGGCGATACGGTATAGCTCAGCATATCATCGGCAGAATAGGTTTTTAGCATCTGAAGAAGATTTTCCTCAGAACTGTATTTATCAAGCCACTTTTTCTCATCTTCCTTTTTTAGAATAACAGGCATTCGGTCATGAACTTCTGCTACAAGTCTGTTAGGCTCAGTGGTCAATATCAAAAAGGTATGGTTGATTTCTCCCTTTTCGTTTTCATATTCCTCCCATATTCCTGCAAAGGAAAAAGCCTCATTATTTGCAAAAGTAAAGCGGTAGGGGACTTTGGTTTTCTTTCCAAGTTTTTTCCATTCATAAAAACCATCCGCGGGAACCAGGCATCTTCTCTTTTCAAAAGAAGACTTGAAAGAAATTTTTTCATTTACCGTTTCCGCTTTGGCATTGATGAATTTCTGTGACACTGGTTTGTTTTTGGCAAAATCCGGTGTGATACCCCAATAGAAAAATGAAAAACCTTTTGGGCTTTCTGAGGTGATGACAGGCACAAGCTGGGTCGGTGCTATGTTGTACCGTGGTTTGAAATCGACCAACATCTCTGCCTGAAATCTTTCTTCCAATTCAATTTTACTTTTGCTGAGGGAATATCTGCCGCACATGGTAATGGTTTTTCTGAAAATTACTGATCTCCTGTGATAAATTCAAATGCCCTTTTTTCGGACCAATAAATATCGGCCTTCTTTCTCGGACTAAAGCCAACATGACCTCCATATTTTGGAAAATCCATCCATACCTGATCCAACTTTCTTCCTTGGGAAATGGGAAAACACCTGTCACTCAGGAAAGGGTCATTTTGGGCATTTAGAATCAGTGCAGGTATTTCAATATTTTCCAAGAAATACAAGGCCGAATTCTGCTCATAATAATCGTGTGCATCATCAAAACCATGCAGAGGACCTGTATAATGGTCATCAAAATCCTGTAAGGTTTTGATTTTTCTCAAAATCCCTGTCGGGATTTCATCGGGAAATTTCAATGCTTTTTTGACAACTTTTTCTTTAAGCGTCTTCAAAAAACGTTTTGCATATACAATATTTTCTCCCGTAGAGATTTTGATGCAGGCGGATTCCAAATGCAGCGGAACAGAAATGGCAATCCCTTTTTTGATTTTCGAGCTTCTGTCTCTTTTTTCTCCAAGATATTTCAAAGTCAGATTTCCGCCCAGACTGAAACCGATAAGGTAAACAGATTCATATTGAACAGATGCATGCGAAACCACAAAATCCAGATCATATGTGGCTCCGGAATGGTAGAAAATCGGTTTGTTGTTTAATTCCTCACTGCATCCGCGAAAATTCCAGTTGAGGACGTCAAATCCATTTGAAAAAAAATGTCTCGCCATTCCTGTCATATAAGGACGCTGACTGTTTCCTTCCAAACCATGACTGATAATGACAAGATTGGGGGAAGAATTTCTCAGCCAATCCAAGTCCAAGAAATCCCCGTCGGGGGTAGTAACCCTTTCTCTTTCAAAAGGTAAGGAGTGTGTGTCCCTAAACAAACTTGGGATTATGGTCTGTAAATGACCATTAAAAAGCCATTTTGGATACTCGTAATCTGTTTTTTTAACAACAGGCATTTTCAAACAAAATCATCAATTCCGAACTTATCAAACCTGAAAATACTACTATTAAATTTGAATTAAGACATTTTATAAGCTTGATTGAAAAGGATTAA
>NZ_CDSBKL010000357.1:0-4174 GCF_977115555.1 Aquiflexum sp. | reverse complement strand
GGAAAGCAAATTAGTAAGAATTTGGTTTTATTTGGTTAGGGCTGAGGTAGTGCTAAAGGTGCTACCTCTTTTTTTTGTCTTAAATTTTTTTTGTGTGTTTTATACAAAAAAAAAAAGTGTAAAAAACTAAAAAAAAGTTTAAACAAAAAATAGAACGAAATTTTCAAAAACAGCAATTTTAACTATTGGTGGTATTTTTTGATTATAAAGGCAAAAAAAAAAGGAAGAATGGTAATTCTCTCCTTGTTTAATATTTTGATAAATGTGTGAAACTATTTTTCTTTCAACGCCAAGTCCATTTCCTCCATAAACTCCTTCAACTGTTTGGCATAATGCATGGCTCTGACATTTTTGGGAAAATCAAGGTCTTGGCCGACTATCTGGTATCCTGACAAAATGATTTCAGAATTTTTAAATCTTTCAGAAATGGTGTAAATGTAATCCTGAACTTCTTCGCTGTTTGGCGAAGTGGTGATTACAGTCATCAAAAACTCAGGTTGATGAAGTCTGTATACAATTTGGAGATCTTCATCAGGGGTATTTTGACCCAAATAAATCAATTTATGCCCTTTTAATTTGACAAGGTATGCTGCAAATAGAATGGAAATTTCATGCCATTCGCCTTCAGGCAAATACAACAAAAACTTTTTGCCTCCTCCTTTATAGATTTGACCATCTATTGCTACGATAAGTTTCTGCCGTATCAGGTTACTCATGAAATGCTCTTGGGCAGGATTGATTGCGCCGGTCTGCCACAACACCCCAATCTTAGACATAAAAGGATAGATAATGTTGAGCATGGTTTGCTCAAATCCTATTTTCAGAATGTTGGTTGAAAGCACTTTTTCAAATCTCTCCTCATCCATCTCGATCATACATAATGTAAGAGCATGGATTTGGTCGTCATGGGTAAGGGTTTTTTCAGTGAGCTTGACAACTTCTTCCCTCATTTCAGCTTCCGTCATGTTGGCGATTTTGCTGATTTTATATCCATTGTCATTCAACAAAGCCACATTCAGAATCAATTTGAGACTTGCATCATCATAGAACCTGATGTTGGTATCTGTCCGCATAGGCTGTAACAAATTGTAACGCTGTTCCCAAATACGTAGAGTGTGGGCTTTGATGCCCGACAGCTGTTCCAGATCTTTGATTGAATAAGTACTCACAGTTTTTAGCGTTTAAAGTATTTTTTGGGTACTATAAATAAGCCGAATGAAACGGCATCATTTTTTTTATTGGTGGCATGATGTGCCTGATGTGCCCGGAATATTCCAAGTAATAGGCTGTTTTTTGGTCTTTCAAACCATTTTACCCTCCTATGTACAAGGACATCATGAATGATAAAATACAATACGCCATATAAACTGATCCCTACTCCCATCCAAAACCTATAATCCAAAGCGTCAACCCCAAGAAAGATCAGGATTATTGCAATACTCCCAAACAGCAATGAAAAGAGGTCGTTTAGTTCAAAGAATGACTTTGAAGGTTCATGATGCGTTTTATGGATGTTCCAAAGTGGACCATGCATGATATATTTATGAATAAACCATCCTGAAAATTCCATGATAGCAAATCCAGTCAATATAAATAATACAGCATACATCAGTGTCATAACTCAAAGTGGATAAGAATGTTTATGGAGATTTTTTATTTAGCTAATAAAATTCAAAGCGGCAAAGAATGTAACCAAATTGATCAAAAGGTATTTGGAAATTTTGTTTTCTTTGAGAAAAACAGATTTTCTATAAAGTAACTGTAATATAAATGAAACCCCGAACCAGCCAAAATAATTAGAAATAGGGATCACATCACCTTCCCATGTCCAGAAATCGAGGTTGATGGCGACAGGCTCAATGAATACATCTATAGCTACCATTAATGAAGCTGCCAAACCTGCTGCAAACCAATCATTTTTTATTCTCGAAGAAAAAAGATTTCCTGACACATATACAAGGAGAAGCCAGTTTACACCGATTACTAATGGAACTTCAAAAAGTTTGAATCCTAGGGTTTGACCGTATTCATAGTTTCCAAATGGGAATCCTGTATGGATGCCAATTACCTCGGAACAATACCCTAAAACCATAGCCAAAATTCCAAACACAATAAATGACTTATTCCATCCGGTATGAAACAGTAATAAAATGCCAAGGCTCAAGATCAAAGTAAACGGGGTCAACATTTGAAAGTAGGAACTAACCATGGGTATGGAAAGCCCGATTATTCCTGAGACATAAAATGCGGAAATTATTCCCTTGAAAAGCCTTAGCCTGTTCGTTTGGATTTCATTGATGGCCTCTATCGCGGTTTGATGTTCTGTTTTGTTAATTAAGCTTGGGGACATATTAACGAAATGATTTTGGATTATTTACGGGTGATTAACAACATGAACTTATATTTGTTGGTAGATGAATGCCACAAAATTAAAGATAAATGTAAAGAAATATGATATTATATAATGTAACAGTCAATATTGAGAAAGAATCTGAAGCAGAATGGGTCACTTGGATGAAGGAAACACATATTCCTGATGTTTTGGCTACAGGAATGTTTTTGGAAAACAGATTTTATAAAATCCTTCATGACAATGAAGACGGATCGACCAATTATTCTGTACAGTATTTTACAGACAGTATGGAGAAAATTATGGAATATCAGGAAAATTTTGCCAGCAAACTTCAGGAGGATATAAATCAAAAATTCCGGGATCGGTTTGTGGTGTTTAGAACTTTACTCGAAACCGTTGAATAAAACATGAATAACACACTCAGATTGATCATTTCTATCCTTTTGCCGCAGGTAACAGGGGCTTTGGGAGCACTCGTCACTATTTCCTCCGTGGGGAGTTGGTATCAGACGATCAACAAACCCTCCTTTACTCCCCCTTCTTGGGTTTTTGGGCCTGCTTGGACTACCTTATATATTTTGATGGGGATTGCATTGTTTTTGATCTGGAAATCGAATCATCCTTTAAAAAAACAAGCCCTTTGGCTATTTGGTATTCAGCTTTTCCTTAACGGAATCTGGTCGCCTGCCTTCTTTGGTTTGGAATCACCTATTTTGGGCTTGGTCATCATCGTTCCTCTTTGGATCATGATAGTGGTCTGCATCAAGGTGTTTTTCCAGGTAAACAAAACTGCGTCCTATTTGATGGTGCCATATTTACTATGGGTGAGTTTTGCCACAGCACTTAATGCAAGTATTTGGTATTTGAATCAATAAATAATGTCTATGGAACAGGAAGCAGGAAAATTTCGCTGCCCATGGTGTTTGGGCTTTGAAGATTATGTGAAATATCATGATGAAGAATGGGGAGTTCCTGTTTTTGATGACCAAAAGCAGTTTGAATTTTTGGTATTGGAAAGTGCACAGGCAGGGCTAAGCTGGTCCACAATATTGAAAAAAAGATCTGGATTCAGGAAAGCTTTCGCAGACTTTGACTATAGAGTTGTAGCTGATTTGCCGGATGGATATGTCCAGGAATTATTGTTGGACACAGGAATCATCAGAAATGAGATGAAAATCCGGGCAGCTATCAACAATGCAAAAAGGTTTATGGAGATTCAGGCTTCTCATGGTAGTTTTCGAAATTATATCTGGGATTTTGTCAATGGGAAACCGGTCCAAAACCAACTGAAATCAATGTCCGAAGCGCCAGCTACAAGCCCTGTCTCTGACAGACTCGCAAAAGATATGAAATCAAGAGGCTTTAAATTTTTGGGGAGTACCATATTATATGCCCACATGCAGGCGACGGGTTTGGTGAATGACCACCTTGTGGATTGCTTCAGGTACGAAGAAGTCAAAGTCCTAGGTGAATGAGAAAGCCAAGCTTTTGGAAATTTTCCAAGCCTGGCTTTCTGACCCCTTTTTAGATACCGTAAATTTTACTTCCCGGATTTACTTGATCGGGTTATAGGCTTTGCTGTAGGCAGACCAGATTTCATAGATCGGATTTCCGGTAGAACTCAGTCCGCTGTGGTGCCATTCCCCATCAATAACCTCATATTTGAATTCAAGACTTGCGCCTACGCGACTGTCATCTCTGGAGAAAAACTCGATTTTTTCGATATAATTGCCGTTTTCTGCTGTGTAGGTACCACCTCCTGTCCCCATAAATTCTTTGGTTTCCGAATTGAAGGCTACCCATTGGAATCGTCCTCCGGTC
>NZ_CDSBKL010000356.1:0-4181 GCF_977115555.1 Aquiflexum sp. | reverse complement strand
GTAAATTTTACAATTAACGCATATAAACCATATTAATTACGTTTTTTTTTATATATATTTTACTTTTTACATTTTTAATTTAAATTAATAATAAATATATTTTTAAAATAAAACTTGGATATCACCTGATTTCAAGAATGGAGATGGTACAGAATTTGCCATTAGGCAATCTTTTATTGCAATAAGTTGTTTTTAAGAAATTTTAACTTGAAATTAAAATGCGATTTTACACTAAACTCTGTAAAGCTCCTTTTTTGAGGGAGATTATAAAGATTAAAGTAAAGATGGCAACTATTTAAAATCAACAATCAAACCCCATTAACCCATGAAAAAACAATGGAATTTCATTTTCCTTTTGTTTTGTCTTGTGTGCCTGAGTATTCCAAATCTCAGTTTTGCACAGCAAAGTCAAATAACTGGAAAAATTACAGACGCTGATTCGGGAGAAGGAATCCCGGGGGTCAGTGTTTTGGTAAAGGGCACAACTAGAGGTGCCATTACTGATTTGGATGGGAATTACTCCATAGCGGCTGCTGCAGAGGAAATTCTTGTCTTCTCATTTATCGGATATGTCACCACTGAGCAGCCTGTCGCTAACAGGTCTGTCATCAATGTTGGATTGGCAGTATCTGTACAAGCCCTCAACGAGGTAATTGTAGTCGGCTATGGTACCCAAGAAAGAAAGGAAATCACAAGTGCCGTGACTAGCGTCAAGGCTGAGGATTTCAACCAAGGTACTGTAAATGATCCACGTCAATTGCTTCAGGGAAAAGTGGCAGGTCTAAACATCGCCAGACCAGGTGGCAACCCTAACGCAGGTTTCAACATGCGTCTAAGGGGGATATCTTCTATTGGAGAAAATGCCGAACCACTTGTTGTTATTGATGGTGTGATCGGTGGTTCCTTGAGTACAGTGGATCCAAATGATATCGAGTCAATGGATGTGTTAAAAGATGGATCCGCAGCTGCTATCTATGGAACTAGGGGTTCTGCCGGTGTTATCTTGGTAACTACCAAAACAGGAAAAACCGGAAGAACCGTTGTTGAATTCAACAGTAGTGCTGCCGTAGAAAATGTAGCTAGAACCATCAGCGTCATGAATGCTGATGAATACAAGCAAATCCCAGGTTCAAGAGACCTAGGAGGAGATACTGATTGGATGGATGAAGTGACCAACACAGGATTAAGCTTTATCAATAACCTTTCACTTGGTGGTGGAAGTGCAAGTACTAGCTATAGGGTTTCGATAAACTCCCGAAATGTGACTGGTGTAGGTATCAATTCAGGTTTTGATCAATTGAATGCGAGGATAAATTTGACCCAAAGAGCATTAAAGGACAAAGCCATCTTTACTGTAAACGTTTCAAATACATCTATCGATAGACAATTGGGTAACGAAAACTCTTTCAGATATGCAATCATAAGTAATCCAACAGTACCTGTCCGGGATCCAAACCCACAGAGTCCAAATTTTGGAGGTTACTATGAGCGGGATATTTTCGATTGGTTCAACCCTGTTTCCATCGCTGAGCAAAACATTGCCGATGGACGTGATAGCAGACTCCTTGCCAGTATCCGTGGTGAATATAATTTTACAAGCAAATTTAGGGGTGCAGTATTCTATGCCAGCCAGAGAGAAACTGACTGGAGAGGATCTTATTCTCCCAAGACAGCGAAATTTGGAGGAGGTTTTGGACGGAATGGCTTAGCTACCATAGAAAATAACGTGAGACTAAATGACCTTTTCGAAACTACTCTTAATTATGATGAAACTGTAGGTAAAGTCGGAATGGCTTTCTTGGCAGGTTATTCTTTTCAAGAGTTTTTCAATCAAGGAAATTATACCCAAGCCGGTAATTTCTTGACAGATGCATTTACGTATAACAACATAGGTGCAGCACTTGACTTTGCTAATGGTTTGGCAACAGTTTCAAGTTATGCCAATACAAACAGACTGGTTGCATTCTTTGGCCGTGCCAACTTCAATATTGAAGATACCTACTTATTGTCTGTTAGTGCAAGGTATGAAGGATCTTCAAGGTTTGGAGAGAACAACAAGTGGGGTCTCTTTCCTGCGATCAGTGCAGGTGTAAACATCGCCAACCTGATTGACATGACAGGCGTAAGTGCCATGAAATTCAGAGCAAGTTACGGTAGAACAGGTACACAGCCTGGTCAATCCTACATTTCATTACTTAGATTTGGACGTCAGGGCAACTTTTTTTACAACGGACAATTTGTACCGTCATATGGACCGGTATCTAATGCCAACCCAGACTTGGCATGGGAAACAAAAGACGAATATAACGTAGGATTGGATTTTGTGATTCTTAACAATAAATTGGATGGTACTATTGACTACTATACTAGAGTAACCACAGGAATGATCTTACCGATCAATGTTCCTGTACCACCAAATCTTTTCTCTACCACCCAACTGAACATTGGTGAAATGCAGAATTCAGGTCTAGAAGTGATGTTGAATTACAGGGCAATCCAAAAATCAAATTTCAGATGGACTACTGGTGTCAATTTCTCAACATTAAGGACCAACCTTAGGAGCTTATCCGCAGGAGACTTGAGTTTTGGAGAGGTTAACTACCGATCAAACTTCGGATCCCCAGGTCAAAACTTAACCCAATTGATAAGAATCCAAGAAAATGGACCTTTGGGCCAAATATGGGGTCCCATTCAGGTCGGAGTAAGTGATACCGGAGCTCCGATAATGAAAGTAATCAATGGTACTGCTGTTGATGCAAATGGAAATCCTGTTTATTGTAACTGTAATGATGACAGAACCCAATTGGGCACAGCTTATCCTACTTTGAATTTTGGTTTCAATAACACCTTTAACTATAAGAACTGGGATTTGAATTTCTTCTTCAGAGGTTCATTTGGACATTATTTGATCAACAGTTACAGAGGTTTCTATGAGAACACAGAAAGTACTACTGTTCAAAACTGGAATATTGTCAACACCAAGTATTTTGACCCGGCAATTACAAAAGCAGAGTATAACAGTACTCACGTAGAAAAAGCTGACTTTGTGGTTTTGGATAACGCAACGCTTGGTTATAACTTTAATTTGGGCCCAGGCAGAACAATCGGGAGGATCAGGACTTTCCTTTCAGTTCAAAATCCATTCATGATTACTGGATATACCGGTGTAGATCCTGAGGTAAGATACGGGGATTCGGAATCAAACAATGATCCACTTGCACCGGGTATAGAGCGTAGAGCGACGTATTTCACTACTACCATCACTACTTTCGGCCTTAATTTAAGTTTCTAAGCTAAAACAAAAGATATCATGAAAAAATTAATCAACATACGATACTTCTTGATTGGCCTGGGAATGTGTTATTTCGCTTCATCATGTGTTAATTTAGAAGAGGAAGTCTTTAGCGAGGTTACAGCCGATAACTTCTTTAAAACTGAGGAAGAATTTATTTCTGCCCTTGGACAAGCCTATACTTCCTTAGGTGGATTAGGTAACCACTCAGGTCTATGGTCCATCAATGAAATCGCATCCGACGAAATCGTAGTCTCACACAAAGGTGGTGACTGGTTTGACGGAGGCGTGCTTTTACAATTGCATCAACATGAATTCCAACCTGATAATCCTTTCTTCCAAAATTCATGGAACTTCCTATTTGGAGGAATCAATACCTGTAACAGGTTGATCTTTTCTTTTGAACAATTGGACAACCCTAACTCTCCGGCATTTATCGCCGAACTAAGGGCGCTAAGGGCTTTATATTACTATTGGGCAATGGATGCTTTTGGCAATGTTCCAATTGTAACTGACTTTACCGATGTAGAAGCCCCTGCTACTAAGTCAAGGAAAGAAGTTTATGATTTTATCTTGAGCGAACTCAATGAAATCATTCCTTTGCTTCCGGTGGCAAAAGACGGAACTACCTATGGCAGAATGACCAAATGGAGTGCTTTGATGATCAGAATGAAGCTTTACCAAAATGCAGAAGTATATACAGGTACTGCTCAGTGGGCATTGGCTGCTGCTGATGCCTCTGAAATCATAAATAGCGGCCCTTATAGCTTGTCTCCATCATACAAGGACAACTTTGCCATCAACAATAGTGGATCCCCTGAAAACATCTTTGTGTATCCTTATGACAAAGTATTTGCCGGAGGTTTCAACTGCGTAATGATGACGCTTC
>NZ_CDSBKL010000355.1:0-4197 GCF_977115555.1 Aquiflexum sp. | reverse complement strand
CTGAAAATATTCCTCATGCTTAAAAGGATCATATGGATGGCTGTGACATTGAACGCAGGCCATGGTGGTACTTTGCCAAACCTCAAAAGTGGTATTGACCCGATCCAATACCGCTGCCACCCGAAACTCCTCATCCTCTGTACCGCCCTCGTCATTGTTCATGGTGTTGCGGTGAAAAGCCGTAGCGATCAACTGCACTTCTGTGGGATTGGGCAAAAGGTCCCCGGCGAGTTGCTCTACGGTAAACCGGTTAAATGGCATGTCTTCATTCAATGACTTGATGACCCAATCCCGATAGGGCCACATGGTGCGGGAGACATCCCGTTCATAGCCTTTGGTATCTGCATAGCGTGCCATGTCCAACCACCAGGTAGCCCATTTTTCACCATAGGAAGGCAATTCCAAAAGTCTGTCCACTGCTTGTCCATAGCTTAATTTGCCGGCATTCCATTCCGCCACCAGCTTCTCTGAGGGAGGAAGTCCGGTGATATCCAAAGCCAACCTTCTCAATAATCTCAAAGATTCTTCCTCCGGCATTGGAGATAGTCCGTTTTCATTCAGTTTTTGGAATACAAAATGGTCAATAGTTGAAACCGTGCTTTTGCCAAGAATGGAGGCAAATGGTTTTGCTGAAGCTACAGGGATTTTTGTTTTCCTTACCGGAACATAGGCCCAATGTTTTCCCCATGCTGCGCCTTGGTGGATCCAGTTTTTAAGGGTTTTGATTTCTTCCACCGACAAAGCAGGCCTGTGGTAAGGCATCCTCATTTCGGGATCGGATTCATAAAGTCTCCTGATGATTTCACTTTGGCCGGGTCGGCCGGGAATGATGGCGGGCTGTCCCGATTCCGTTACCGCAAAAGCTTCTTCCTCAAAAAGGACGCTGAAGCCGCCGTTTTTTTTGACGCCTCCATGGCAGGAAATGCAATGCTTGTTTAGGATGGGTTTGACATCTGTACTGAAATCCACCGGCTTTGTTTCTTTGAAAAACAGGATGGTTCCCACCAAAAGGAAGAGCAAAACAGAAAGGAGAGCAGGTAAATTCTTTGTTGGCATTTTGGATAAGCTACTGCAACCAAATTAATGATTTTTGGTCAGGTAATCAAAATGTCTTTTGTTGGAAGGGGGAATGACTAAATGGTTATCCATTTCTTTGCCAGTTAATCAAATTTTCTTTTCAGACTGGACGGAAGACCGAAGTCGGAAGACCAGGCCTGTCGTAGGGTTATGATGCACCGGAGATTTCGAAGTCTAGCCAAAATAGGTAATGAAATACGTTTTAACTGACATCATTCCGTACAACCATAAAAGGCTATTTTCGATTTGGTGGTGAAAGAAGTTGTTTGGTTTTAGGGGCCATTGTATACTACCTTTTCGATTAATGTTCCTGTAGGGATCAAATATTAATTACCCCGGGTAAGGAACGCAACCTGGGGAAAAAAGAGAGAAAGCGTCGCCGGTTTTTGGCCGAAAAGATGTAAAGTCAACAGAAAACCTTCCGCCAAAAATAGGGAAGTTCAAGTTGAATATTTTTGCCATTATCTCTGATTCCAAACATTCAACCCTTTCAGGGTTGACCTGATCTTGGTCATTTTCTTGTCCCCGTCCCGATAGCTATCGGGATCCCGGGGTAATTAAAAATTAGACCCCTTTGGGGGCTTTTCTCATTAAAACAATTTTCGGTGATTCCTGACATTCAACTAATTTGAACCTTCGGAAAATCAAAACGAATAAGACGGAAGATGCTTGAGGATATCGGCAGTCATTTTTTCAAGACTATAATCATGTTGCCAACCCCAGTCTTTCCTTGCGCAGCTATCATCAATACTATCCGGCCAAGAGTCTGCGATTTCCTGTCTGAAATCAGGTTTGTAACTGATGCTGAACTGAGGGTAATGGACTTTGATGCTTTCAAAAATTTCCTTTGGAGAAAAACTCATGGCCGAAAGGTTATAACTCGACCGGATTTTCACCTGCTCTTTTGGCGCATGCATCAGGTCCAAAGTGGCCTTGATCGCATCGGGCATATACATCATCGGCAGGTAAGAATCTTCTTGTAGAAAAGACACAAAATGCTCACCCGCAATTGCTTTGTGGTAAATGTCCACCGCATAATCTGTCGTCCCACCGCCGGGAAGTGACTTATAGCCAATAAGTCCCGGATAGCGCAGACTTCTTACATCTACGCCGTATTTCTGAAAGTAATACTCACACCACCTTTCTCCGGCTTGCTTCGAAATGCCATAGACCGTATTGGGTTCCTTGACACAATATTGCGGTGTGTTGACTTTTGGGGTATTTGGACCAAAAACAGCAATGGAAGATGGCCAATAGATTTTATCCAGCTTTTCTGCCTTTGCAAGTTCCAATACAAAAAGCAAACTTTCCATATTGAGGTTCCATGCAAAAAGAGGCATCTTCTCGCCTGTGGCGGAAAGCACTGCTGCCAAATGGTAAATCTGCTTCACATTTTGGTCCTTGACCAAATCTTTCAAAGCCTCTTTGTCCATCACATCCAGGACGGCAGTGCGGCAGTTTTCGAACTTTTCCAAAGCTTTGGGATTGATGTCTGTGGCGATGACATTGTCTCCACCGTAGATGTTGGCTATGGCCTGCGTCAGTTCCGAACCCAATTGTCCGGCTGCGCCAATGATCAAAATTCTTTCCATTTTTAAAATATTCCTTATCGGTGGTCCGGAAAAGCCCTTGGGATTTTTAATTATATTTGGGACTTAAAGCGACAAAAATAGTGATTTCGATGAATGTATTTCAATTAATTCCATGAGTGTATTTTTCTGTTAAAAACCCCAATACAAAAATATTATGTACGATACTTTGAAACCCAAATTAGAGAAAGAGTTACAGGAAATCGAAGCGGCAGGCCTGTTCAAAAAAGAACGCATCATCACTTCTCCCCAAGCTGCCGAGATTACCATTGCCGGAGGAAAGCAAGTGCTGAACTTCTGTGCAAATAATTACCTGGGGCTTTCATCACATCCCAAAGTCATCGAAGCAGCAAAAAAAGCCATCGATTCCCATGGTTTTGGCATGTCTTCCGTAAGGTTTATCTGCGGGACGCAAGATATCCACAAGGAGTTGGAAGCCAAAATCTCCAAGTTTTTGGGAACCGAAGACACGATTTTGTATGCCGCGGCTTTTGATGCCAACGGGGGAGTTTTCGAACCGCTTTTTGGCGCTGAGGATGCGATCATTTCCGATGCGCTCAACCACGCTTCGATCATCGATGGCGTCAGGCTGTGCAAAGCAATGCGCTTCCGATACAACCACAACGACATGGAAGACCTCGAAGCCCAACTTAAAGATGCAGATGCCAAAGGTGCCCAAAATAAAATCATCGTCACAGACGGCGTCTTTTCCATGGATGGCACCATCGCCCAATTGGACAAAATCGTCGCTTTGGCAGAGAAATACCATGCCGTAGTCATGTCTGACGAATGTCATTCTACGGGCTTTATGGGCAAAACCGGCCGTGGCGTCCATGAATACCGCAATGTGATGGGTAAAATCGACATCATCACCGGGACATTGGGCAAAGCCCTTGGCGGTGCTTCGGGAGGCTTTACTTCCGGCAGGAAGGAAATCATCGAACTGCTGCGTCAGCGCTCGAGGCCTTATCTGTTTTCCAATACCTTGGCGCCATCCATCACAGGTGCTTCGATTGCGGTTTTTGACCTGCTGTCTGAGACCACCGAACTGAGAGACAAGCTCGAAGTGAACACCAAATACTTCAGGGAAAAGATGACAGCGGCAGGTTTTGATATCAAGCCGGGCGAGCATGCCATCGTCCCGATCATGCTCTATGATGCGGTGCTGTCCCAAAAGATGGCCGAGAAGCTTTTGGAGAGAGGAATCTATGTCATCGGATTTTATTTTCCTGTGGTACCAAAAGGTCAGGCTAGGATCCGGGTGCAGATTTCTGCCGGCCACGAAAAGCAACACTTAGACCAAGCCATTGCTCCTTTTATAGAAGTGGGGAAGGAATTGGGTGTGGTGAAGTAAAACGCTATCAATCCAATATTGAAATAGGAATCCCCTTGGATGAGAATTTCCAAGGGGATTTTGTTTTTTTGGTATTATTGATTTGAGGGAGATTAGTCAATCAAACTTGGAGGATCATATTTAAATTTTTTATCAAGTTGTTCGATAATCTTCTTATCCAAAGTCCAGAGTTTTAGT
>NZ_CDSBKL010000354.1:0-4208 GCF_977115555.1 Aquiflexum sp. | reverse complement strand
ATGGGTATAGAGGGGGTTTTTGATGGTAGTAAAACAAAAAAAGAGGTCGTTTCTGACCTCTTTTTTAAACTGGCTCCCCCTCTAGGGCTTGAACCTAGGACCCCATGATTAACAGTCATGTGCTCTAACCAACTGAGCTAAGGAGGAATTTATTTTATCTCTTTTGACCCCATGATTAATCCCGTACATACGGGACTCAACCAACTGAGCTAAGGAGGAATTTTAATCATTTTACCAGACCCTTTGGTCTAAGGTGATGCAATATTAGCAGGTTAAGCCATTTTTTCCAAACTGCCTCCACAAAAAAATTGGAATAATATCAACTGCAACTTAATTATTCCTATAAATCAGGGACTTATTTTTATTTTTTGATCTTCAATACCTTATTTATTCTTTTCCTTCGATCACCTGTTTCACCAAAAGCTTGTTGTAGATATAGGTAACTCCCAAAACCATCAAGCCGGCAATCACCGCCAACAAAACATTATAATAAGCCGGGGCAGACAAGGTCAGTCTCAGGAATATCGTCGCCAAAGCAAAGGAAGAATACCTGAAAAGGTTGTAATACTTGGTGGTGTAGCGCAATGAAAACAACAGAATAAAAACATCTGTAAAAATCAACAAAGTGTAAAACAACTTGATGCTATAAATAAACTCATGTGTCTGATAGGCTGTGAAAATGTCATAAATCCCCAATAGGATGAATGAAATTGTCAGATAAATTGATATCAGCTTTTTGATAGAAACAAATCCCTTCTGCTCCTCATAAGTTTTTGTAATCCTGATGTGTTTCTGCGCCCGATAAAAAAGCCCTGTGATCAAAAAAATCAAGACCGCGCCAAAAGCATCAGACACGATGGGTAGGAGTTCCATCAGAAACCCGACTTCCCAAGTCATATCTCCCAAATAATGCCCAAACTCCTTGAAGGCATCCCGAAGCAGAAGCAAAGAGATAATTTCAAACTGCTTTCCGACAGAATCCGCGACAGACTTTGGAATCAGAAAAATCAATCCCAAAACTTCAAATACCAAGAGCACATTGAAGGCCAATTCGATTGCAAAAAAAGCGGTGAAATTTTCGCCAAATTGCATAATCCCCAGATAGGAGAGCAATCCCATCAGCAGACCTCCCACAAAAAACACCACCACAATATTGCTGATCCATTTGGATACCTGCTCACTTTCCCAGTGTTCATCCAATAAATCGAAAACTCCGGTTTGCCATTCAAAAAACCTCTTTATCATGCCTATACAACTTCAATTTTCAAAATTGGTTATCAGCCATTTATTTCGTCCTTTATCCGTTCAAATGATTAAAATCTGATAAATATAATCAAATGGCAATCTCTCGGAAGGAGATAAAAATCACAGATGTTTTTTATTTATATTGAAATCAAAAGTAAGATCAAGCTTCAGTATCTCACCAACCAACTCAAAAACCAATCATATGAACCAAAATATCAATAGGCGGGATTTTGTGCGCTACTCCGTCCTTACCGCCCTAGGGCTTCAATTTTTACCTTTTCAAGGTCTCAAAGCTGCCGCCTCTGACAAGATAAGGATTGCCCATATCGGACTTGGCGGAATGGGATTGGCACATATGAATTGGTTTGCCAACTTACCCGAAGCTGAGATCGTCGCCCTCTGTGACGTCGATGAAGAGCACGCCAAGGAAGCTTTGACCCAACTCAAAAAAATCCATCCTGACACCAAAGCCCAGGTTTATACAGACTTTAGAAAAGTCCTGGAAAGGCAGGACATCGATGCGGTCACCATTGCGACGCCGGACCATTGGCATGCGCAGATCGCCATTTTGGCATTTCAGGCAGGTAAAGATGTCTATGGAGAAAAGCCTCTTTCCTATTCCTTGCGTGAAGGACAGCTGATGTTGGCTGCGCAAAAGTCAAACAACAGGGTTTTCCAATTGGGCACTCAAATCCACGCCGGAGACAATTACCACCGGGTTGCTGAAATTATCCAATCCGGGGAGTTGGGTAAAATCAAAACAGTTCGCCTTTGGAAAACCGGAGAACCTCCACTCATCGAAAAACTCAATTACCAAACCCCTCCGCCAAACCTGAAATGGGACATGTGGCTCGGGCCTGCTCCTTATTCAGAATATGCCCCTGAAAAATGCCACTTCACTTACCGGTATTTCATGGAATATTCCGGAGGCGTTTTTCAAGATTTTTGGTGCCATATCGCCGATGTGGTATGGATGTCCATAGCGCCAAGCGGACTGAAATCCATTTCGGCAAAAGGTGAAAAATCCGATGGCGTAGGCGACACCCCAAAATGGATTGATGTGGATTTCAAATTCAAAAAACTCAAGCTCCATTGGACTTCAACTCCCCCACCTGTCCAAGGTGCCGAGAAAATGGGAATTGGGGCTTATTTTGAAGGAACAAAAGGAAACCTAATCTGCGACTACAGCACGATGGCAATTCATATGAACGGTCAGACTTTGACTGACATCCCCGAAATCCCCAAGTCCATCCCAAGGTCGCCGGGCCACCAACAGAATTTTCTCGATGCAGTCAAATCACGGCAGCAACCGGAATCCAACCTTGAATATGCAAGGGAAATGACCCTTCCGATGCACTTGGCTTTGATTTCTTACAAACAGGAAAAATCATTGAAATGGGATTCAAAGAAAGAACTTTTTGTCAAAGATGAGTCCTCAAATTCTTTATTGTTTAGGCCATATCGGGAAAAATGGAACCTCATTGGTGCATAATTTCTTCATAATCCTTAACTTTTCCCTATCAAATAACAAAGACCAATCTAACCACTATGGAAAAATATACATTAACTGTCAATGGCAAAAAGCAGGAAGTGACAGCCGACCCGGACATGCCACTGCTTTGGGTTTTGAGGGATTTACTCTCGATGAAAGGAACCAAATTCGGATGTGGGCAGGCACTTTGCGGAGCCTGCACAGTACATTTGGACGATGAAGCCGCCAGATCCTGCAGTACTCCCATCTCCTCTGTTGGAAGTAAAAAAGTCACTACCATCGAAGGCTTGGACAAAGAAGGCCATCACCCACTCCAGGACGCTTGGGTAGAGCATGTAGTTCCCCAATGCGGCTATTGTCAAACAGGTCAGATCATGAATGCAGCGGCTTTACTCAAAAAAAGCCCCAACCCCTCAGACCTTGAAATTGAAGAAGCAATGGCAGGAAACCTTTGCCGCTGCGGCACTTACAACCGCATCAAAGATGCCATCCTAACTGCCTCCAAATCACTTTAACCTTGAACCCAAAACATCAAAATATATGATGCCGAACTTCCCGTTTTTAAAAAACAAAAAAACCGAAGACAAAAGCGAAGTCTTTGTTCCTTCACGCAGGGATTTCTTAAAAATCAGTTCCCTGGCAACAGGAGGATTCCTTTTGGGGGTCAATTTCCAATGTGCCGGACCCAAGGGTGAGACCATCACTTTTGCCCCAAATGTATTTGTCAGTATCAATTCAGACAATGAAGTCACCATCGTCGCCCACCGCTCTGAAATGGGCACGGGCATCCGAACCTCTTTGCCGCAAATCGTAGCAGATGAATTGGGTGCTGATTGGTCAAAAATAAAAATCGTGCAGGCTGAAGGCGATGAGGAAAAGTATGGCAACCAAAATACTGATGGCTCTTTTTCAGTCAGGATGTTTTATGAGCCCATGCGCAAAACCGGAGCCACAGCAAGACATATGCTCATCGCTGCAGCTGCCAAAAAGTGGGAAGTGAGTCCTGAAGAATGCCATACCGAAAATTCACAGGTCATCCATTCTTCAGGAAAGAAAATCAACTTCGGAGACTTGGTGGCTGACCTAAAGGAAATGCCGCTGCCAGATCCGGAAAGCGTAACCTTGAAAGAATTTTCCAGCTATAAGCTGATAGGAAAAGATGTCGCCATCTATGATGCCAGAGACATTTCCACAGGAAAGGCAGTTTTTGGTGCTGATATAGACCTACCGGGAATGCAGGTAGCTGTGATCAGGAGAAGTCCCGTCATTGGAGCAAAAGTCCTTTCCTTTGATGACACCAAAGCCATGGCTGTACCTGGAGTAAACAGGGTATTCAAAATAGACGGTGCTGGAATCCCTCCGGGTTTGGACAAAGCCTTGGAGGGTGTTGCAGTGATTGCAGACAATACCTGGGCTGCCATGAAAGGCCGGGAAGCTTTGGAAATTGAGTGGGACTTGGGACCTAACCAAA
>NZ_CDSBKL010000353.1:0-4235 GCF_977115555.1 Aquiflexum sp. | reverse complement strand
CAACTTCTTATTTCTCCTGAAAGTAATTCAGATAAATACTTTTTCTTTTGATTTTGATGGATTTTATTTCATATTTTATTCGTAATATTCGGATAAAACTTTAAGAGTTTTTTATCGATTAGCTCTAAAATTTTCATCAGAGAATTCTTTGTACTTTTTATCAAAATTATCTGGGAATGTAAATTTCTTTTTATTTTTTAAAAAATCCAACGTAAATAGACTTATGATATAAATAATGAAATTGCATAATTATAACATAAAAATTAACATAAATCATATTCTCTTAAAAATTTGAAATATTTTCTGTAAAATTTATGTTTCTAGAAAATCATATTTCTCCAGCTTCTTAAAGAAAATTCTATTTTAAAACTTTAAAATACCTGTTCAAATAAATAAATCCCGAACTTTAAACTCCCTAAGAGGAGAGAAATGAATAAGAAATTAAAAATTGTATTTATGGGAACCCCTGAATTTGCGGTTCCTTCCTTAAAAATTTTGGTAAACAATGCATGGAACGTCGTAGCCGTGGTCACAGCCCCGGACAGACCTCAGGGAAGGGGGCAGAAATTAATTCCTTCCCCCGTGAAAGAAGTGGCATTGGCAAATGGGATTCCAGTCCTGCAACCCACTAACTTAAAATCACCGGATTTCATTGAAGAATTAAGGAGCTTTCAGGCAGATTTGCAAATTGTAGTTGCCTTCAGGATGCTACCTGAGGTGGTTTGGAACATGCCTCCAAAAGGCACCTTCAATCTCCATGCTTCATTGCTTCCCAACTACAGAGGTGCTGCACCAATCAACTGGGCAATTATCAACGGAGAAAAGGAAACAGGATTAACTACATTTTTTCTAAAACATGAGATAGATACGGGAAGCATTATTTTTCAGGAAAAAGAACCGATTTACCTTGAGGATAATGTCGGAACATTGTATGAAAGATTGATGGGAAAAGGAGCTAAACTGGTCCTGAAGACTGTAGAAGCAATAGAAAAAAATAATATCCAGTCTATAGTTCAGGATGAAAATCAGGCAATCCACCATGCCCCAAAAATCTTTAAAGAAACCTGTCAGATTGATTGGGAAAAATCAGCAATAGAAATACATAATCATATCAGGGGACTTTCTCCCTATCCTGCTGCATGGACTTTTTTAGATGGAAAAACTTGTAAAATAATTAGAAGTGAAATTTCTGATGTAAATATAGAGGGACTGCATGCTGGAGAATATCGCTCAGACGGTAAGAAAGAACTTCTTTTCAAAACTGGTAATGGCACCCTGAAAATCTTGGAACTCCAATTGGAAGGAAAAAAGAAACTAGGGATAGAGGAATTTTTAAGGGGATACAAACTTCCTTAAAATATTTTAAATTGAAATTGCGTGATTTTTTTTTCAACAAGAACCTGTGTTTTCTTTATCTAAAGCTCAATTTTTTCTTGAGTTATCATTGAGAAATAGATAAATTGTACATTCAATAGACATCAAAGCAATGAAAAGAACTATTCCCTTTTGCTCAGCCATCTTGTTTTTACTTATTTCACTTTCTGCGGAGGCCCAATTTATAAACCGGATCAAAAATGCAGCTGAAAGAGGCGTGAGTAGGGCGATAGAAAAGAAAGTCGAAAGTGAAATAGAAAAAGTAGCTAGAAGGAAGCTCGACAAGATGTTTAAAGATGTCTATGGAACAGATGATATGGAATCAGTTCCAGGCGTCGACATTGATGCCATGATGGCTTCTATTTATACAGACATTGAAGTTGATGAATCATACGATTTTGAAGGATTTGCGGTATTGGAAATCACCGGATCAAATGAAAAAGGGAAATCCAATGATCCCATACTTCTTTCCTCTTATTATTCAAACGATCCAAAAATAACCGGAATGAAATTTACCGATCCCGAGAAAAAAGAAGACGGGACTTATGTCCTTATTTATGATTTTAACAGAAATGTAGGCATCACATTGTTAGAAAATGAAGGGGAAAAAATGAGGATGGTTTTCGCATATGATTATGCGGCAATGAGCCAGTCGGGGGATGTTGGAGAAAAGGCGGAGACTGATGAGGTGACATTCAAAAAAACCGGAAACTCCAAGACAATTTTGGGCCATGAATGTGAAGAATACCTCATTGAAACAGACGAAAATATTACCAACTATTGGGTAACAAAAACCTCGATTACAGGCCAAACTCCATTTTGGAGTCAAAACAACCCATTTTTGACGGCCAGGATGAAAGACCAAAACCCAGACCTTTTCAATGATCTTCCAACAGGAAATATGATGGAAGCCCATGTAGTGAGCAAAGTCGATCAAAGCAAAATGGACATGGTAATTGTGGAATTGCAGGAAAACAGCAAGCAGAATTTCCTGATGGCTGATTATCCAAGCATTTCCAAATCTATGAAAGAGGATAAATAAACAACCGCCAATTTTTTAAGTTTTCACCTTAGGTACGATGGAAAATCTGACATTTGAGTGCCATTCTATACCGCCAAGATTTCTTGATTGGCCAAACCTTGGTAACTTAGCCAAAATCTCAAAAAACATTGAAAATAATCATCATAGTAGCCAAGGCATTGAATAATGTCATTGGAAAAGACAATCAGTTGATTTGGCGCCTTTCTGCTGACCTACAGCTTTTTAAAAGCCATACTACAGGTCACCACATCATCATGGGAAGAAAAACCTATGAGTCTGTAGGCAAACCAGTTCCAAATAGAACTTCTATCGTAATTACCAATAACCATGATTTCAAAGTTCCTGAAGGGCATTTGGTTGTACATTCCCTAGAGGAGGCTATCCAATTCTGTATCGGTAAAAAACTCGACAAGGTATTTATCATCGGAGGAGCGGAAATTTACCGACAGGCTTTGCCTATTGCAGATGAATTGATGGTAACAGAGGTAAATGCAATGCCTGAAGGTGACGTGTTTTTTCCTGAAATCGATCAAAGTGAATGGAAAATGGTGTCCACCACTTCCTACCTCAAAGACGAAAAAAATGAATATGATTTTGATTTTGTGGTTTATAAAAATGTAAGACCATGAATCAAACCGTAATCTGGATCACGGGAGCAACTTCAGGTATAGGAGAAGCAGTATTCCGCGAGTATAACAAATTAGATTTCAAATTAATCATATCGGGAAGAAACAGTGACAAACTAGATAGCCTAAAAGGAGAATCTAAAAACCCCGAAAATGTACATGTATTACCTTTGGACCTCACAAATCCGGAAAGTTTTCCTAACAAAGTTTCCGAAGCCATTAAGGCCTTTGGAAGGGTAGATATTTTGCTCAATAATGGAGGAATCAGCCAAAGATCTTTGATAATAGACACTTCACCTGAAGTAGATAGGAGGATTATTGAAGTAAACTTTTTTGGAACAATTGGATTAAGCAAAACGCTTCTCCCTCATTTTATTGAAAATAAAAATGGACATTTTGCTGTAGTGAGTAGTCTCGTAGGGAAATTCGGTTCACCATACAGATCTTCTTATGCAGCATCCAAACATGCCCTCCATGGCTTTTTTGATACTTTGAGAGCAGAGTATTACAAAGAAAATATCGCTGTGACTATGATCTGTCCTGGTTTTATAAGAACTAGTGTTTCCCTTAATGCACTCACCGGAGACGGCACACCACTGCAAGAAATGGATGATGCCCAGGAAAAAGGAATGAGCCCAGAAGTTTGTGCCAAGAAAATCGTGGAGGCAATTTCAAAAAGAAAAGAGGAAGTCAATATCGGAGGAAAAGAAATCTATGCCGTAGCATTGAAAAGGTTTTTCCCATTGATTTTCTCAAGATTGATACAAACAGCAAAAGTAAGGTAAAACAAATCATGGTCAATTATAAAGAAGTAAAAGCAGAGATAATTGCCATTGGGGATGAATTACTCTACGGACAGATAGTGGATACCAATAGTCAATGGATCAGTCAGGAACTCGATAAAATCGGGGTTCGGGTAGTCCATAGGTGCACTATTGGTGACCATAGGGATTCCATACTCGCAGCATTTGAAGCCGCCGAAAAAAGAGCGGACATCATCCTGATGACAGGTGGCCTTGGCCCCACCAACGATGACCTTACCAAACCCTTACTGGCTGAATATTTCGGTTGTGGAATTGAAATGGTACCTGAAGCTTTGGATGCCGTAACCTCTGGCCGCCAACGGCCTGCAGGTTAATCGTGTCGCCACGGATAAATCGAGTTTGCGGCCTGCCATAAACACGGGGAAGGGT
>NZ_CDSBKL010000352.1:0-4244 GCF_977115555.1 Aquiflexum sp. | reverse complement strand
TGTTTTGAGACCAAAGATTTATACCCAATCCAACCAAAAGTATTTAATCACCAATCAGCTCGGCGCCACTATCACTGAACAGGTTCCAGGTCCATTTTTTAGCCATTCATTAAGAAACAGAAACTTATTCCGAGGTGCAGAGATCTTCGAATTCTTCTTTAGAGCAGGATTGGAAGGGGTTGTATCCGCCACAGGAGAAGGAGGTGTATTTAGAAGCCGTGAATTGAATACCTCTGCCTCAGTTATTTTTCCGCAGTTTTTACTACCACTCAATGTCAATTCTCTTGAAAAGTTTGGTAGGTATAACCCCCGTACTAGGACCCTGATTGGATACAATTATGTCAACCGACCTGAATACATACGAGAAAGCGTCAACGGAATCCTTGCATATAATTGGAACACCCGGAATCTCCGTCAACAATACACCGTCAATGCAGTAGATGCTAATTTTATCCGCTCCAACTTAAGCGATGATTTTAGGGCCCTTTTGGAAGATCTTCAAAATCAGGGAAATAATCTGATAAATTCATTTTTACCTTCCTATGTCAGCAGTATTTCCGGCCAGGTTATTTTTAATTTTAACCAATACGGGGCATTCCAAAAAAACAAAGCCTCACTTTGGCGTTTATTCTTTGAAAGTGGAGGAACGACCTTAAATTTTGTCAACAGCAGTTTTGTCGAGGAAAGGAACCTTGCTTATTTTCAATTCCTGAAATTCCAGTCAGATTACAGAAGGTATATTCCAATTACCAAAAACCAAACTTTCGCATACAGATTGAATCTCGGATTGGCAAAACCTTATGGTGTGAGCAATGGAGTACTACCTTATGAAAAATACTTTTTTGCAGGCGGAAGTACAGGCATCAGGGCATGGCAACCAAGACGTTTGGGGCCGGGTTCATTTACTCCAAATACTTTTGAGGACGGTTCTTTTGACTATCGTTTTGAGCAACCCGGTGAAATCCTCTTCGAAGGCATGTTTGAGTTTCGGTCAAAGATATATGGGTATTTTGATGGGGCTTTTTTCGTTGACATCGGGAATACATGGACTTTCAATCCTGACCTATCCCGTCCGGGAGCAAATTTTGAATTCAACAGGTTTTATAAAGAAATCGCTGTAGGAACAGGTGTCGGATTAAGGATGGATTTTGACTTTTTGGTAGTCAGGCTGGATATGGGAATCAAAGCTTATGATCCTGCACGGCCCCTTGGACAAAGGTATATCTTGGACAGCTTCTTCAGGAATTTTCCAGGACAAAGAGGACAGACCGTATTTAATATCGGTATTGGTTATCCATTCTAAAATAAAAAGTCTAATAGATGAAGCGATGAAAATATCAGAATTCAAATCTTCACTTACTGCTCCAAATCCTCCAGAGGGTATAAGTTCCCAATTAGAAGCGCTTTGGTTTGACGGAAAAGGTGATTGGAAAAGTGCCCATGATCTGGCTGATGGTCCGGCTGATAAGCTTTCTGCTAGAATTCATGCCTATCTCCACAGAAAAGAGGGAGATATCTGGAATGCTGATTATTGGTATCGTCGCGCAGGTGAGATAAGACCGGATATCAGTTTGGAAGCAGAATGGGAAATGCTGGTGAATCGGATTTTAAAATCCAGTTGAAAAAAGCCATTTTACCTGACTTTATCATCAGGTAAAATGGCAAGGTTTTTTTTACTCTTTTTCCCAAAGGTCTGTCAATTTGAATGGGCTTTGGGGTCCGGTAAAAAATGAACCGTCAATAAAACGGTACGCTATTCCAATATTTTTAAGCTTTTCCATGTCACTTTCGTCCAAGGAAATTTCCAAAGAAGCAAGATTTTGAGCTATTCGATCCTGGTTTACAGATTTTGGAATAACAGCAATGTCCCTGTGGACAGAATAAGAAATCAGAATCTGAGCCGAAGAAACCCCATGCTTAGCAGCTAGTTCTTTTACAATTTCATTTTGTAAAAGGCTAGGCTCATTGGATTTTTTAGATGAAGCTGCTCGGTCTCCCGAACCCAAAGGCGAATAAGCTGTCATAAGAATGCCATTTTCTTTGCAAAAATTGACCAATTTATTTTGAGGAAGAAATGGATGCAACTCAACCTGATTCATTTCAGGAAGCATTCTGCAGGTTTTGATCACTTCTTGAAGTTTGGCAATATTAAAGTTTGAAACCCCAATATGCTTTGTGAGACCCATTTTTTTTGCCTCTTCCATACCTTCCCAAGTCTGTTCCAAAGGAACATCACCATAGGTGTAAAACTCTTCCCTAGTCTGGGCAAATCCTACTCCTCTTTTAAAAATCACAGGCCAATGGATGAGATAAAGGTCTAAGTATTCTAGTTTTAGATCCTTCAAAGTTTTTTTCAAAGCAGGCATCACATCGTCCAAGCGGTGGTTGCTGTTCCATAATTTGGAGGTTATAAAAAGCTCTTCCCTTTTTACCAAACCTTCTTTAAATGCTTTTTCAAGTGCATTACCGACTTCCTTTTCATTGTCGTAGATGGCGGCGCAATCAATGTGACGGTACCCGGCCTCAATTGCCCAAAGGACTGCCTGATAAACTTCTCCGGGTTTTGATTTCCAAGTCCCAAGGCCAATGATTGGCATTTTGTCGCCGTTGCTAAAAGTGATAGATTTCATGGATTTTTCTGTTTTCATTGAATGATACGAACTTATCAGCTAAATACTTCATACGGAATGAAAACTTCATTTTTTTGATGGATGTTTTGGATTTCATCTTTTTGACGAAAAAAGACTCATTTTGAGGGATTTGAATTTCACTAGTTCCGGTTATACAATTGGTAAGAGGAAATCCTAAGTGAAAGCCCGACTTAATTTATTATCCCTTACTTTTGGTCAATGGACAGACAAATACTCCTAGACTTGGTAAGCAAGAAAATGCCCTTTGGCAAATATAAAGGAAAGCTTCTCTGTGATATTCCCGAAGATTACTTGATTTGGATGCATAAGAAGGGGTTTCCGGAAGGAAAACTAGGTATGTGGCTTAATACTCTTTACGAAATCCGACTCAACGGTCTGGAAGATATTTTGAGGGAGTTAAAAAAAATAAACCGCCCACAATAAAGAAGGCGGTTTAGAGATAGAATTGTTGCTTTAGAAATTATCTTGAAATGATTGGGTCAGGGCTGCTGTCCTTGTCACCTGTCACAAATCCTGAAGTTCTAGCATTTCCCAAGAGCAAAACACCTGCCGCATGTGGGGATGCCATGGAAGTTCCGCTGATAGTATTATAACCTCCACCTTTCCAAGTTGACTTGATACTTACTCCCGGAGCGCAATAGTCGATCGGAGGATTTGCAAAATTTGAGAAAGAAGCAAATCTATCACCGCTGTCTGAGGCAGAAATCGTATAGATATTAGGACCGTTGACCCTTGCAGGCGAATAGTTGTTAGCATTTGCAGCACTATTTCCGGCGGCAACAACAAACTTTATGCCTTTTCCTGATGCTGCCACAATAGCATCATCCAAGGCCTGAGAAACTGGCCCTCCCAAACTCATATTGGCCACATCGCCGGATTTTCCTTTGGCAGCCACCCAATCCACACCTGCAATTACACCGTCGTAGGAACCCGAACCTCTTGAATCCAATACTTTTACAGGCACAACTGTTGCGCCGGCAGCGACCCCAACCACACCTATATTGTTATTGATGGCAGCTATTGTTCCGGCAACATGCGATCCGTGTCCGTTGCCATCATTGAGGTTGGCGTCTCTCCCTGATGTAAAAGCAGTAAAACCATTTGTTGTGCTGACATTCAAGTCGGGGTGAGTCAAATCAATACCTGTATCAATTACCCAAGCAACGTTTGTTCCGGTGTAATTTACAGAACCACCAACTCTAGTAATTCCCCAAGGAGTTTCTTGACCTGTACTACCGCCTCCACTTCCCGGTTTTCCTTTTTGAGCAATAGATATCACTCGGTTAGGTTCTATATAACTGACAGAAGGGTCACTCTTTAACAATTCAAGTTGGCTTCCATCCAACTTAACTGCAAAACCATCCAAAGCAGCTGTGTATACAGCACCGAGGTTTTCATCGGCAATCCTGTATTTAGCTAGAATACTTGAAACACTTTTTCTCATTGCAGCCTGAATATCTTCATAGCTTCCGTTTTTTCTGAAACCCAAATTTTGGGGTTTTAAGACAACGATATAGCTGCCCGGGATGACATCACCATTTTGATACCGCATAATTTGACCCTGGGATTCCAAGATTGGGGATTCTGCATTTT
>NZ_CDSBKL010000351.1:0-4310 GCF_977115555.1 Aquiflexum sp. | reverse complement strand
AGTTTTTCTTGCGGAGGCGTGGCTTTGGCGCATCATATTCTTAATGGTTCTGTAGAGAATGGCAGTTACTGGTCTCCCTGCAATAACGGTATTTGGTCAACAGATGATATTTAATTAAATAGCAAATAAATAGGAAGCCTAAAAATTAATTTATGAATTTTATAAAATTGAATCTGTCAAGTAGGTTTTTTATAATAGCTGTACCTTTAATTTTAATGGCACTTTTTTTTAGTAATATTTCATCTTTCGCCCAAAATAGTGAAAAAGAGTCTATCCCTTACAATAGCAACTTTTTGTATAAATACGGCATTTCCCCAAAAGTTTTTAATCTTTTGCTTTCCCCGATGTATCAGGAAGAGGTATCCTTTTCTGCCGATTGGACCCTTTCAAAAAATGGAAATGATCAGAAAAATCAAATAAACCTTCAAATGGATTACGATCCATATTACGAATTTGGCAACCAACTTTTTGTTATTGTTCGAGATCAAAACATATATCAGTATTGGTCAAAAAGACAAATCAAGAAATATATAGCTGTTCAAAATGAGAAATTCAAAAATCTGAAAGATTTTAATTTGGTGAATCAAGATGATATTCATTTTTTAAAACAATCAGGGGACAGTACTATATTCTCATTCTCCCTTCACAAACCTTTTATTCCTTGGAAGATTAAGCATATTGGCAATTTTACAGGGCAAATGTATCTCCTAGATGGAGATTTAAAGAAAATCTCTTTAAATTCTGTAAAAGACTTTAAACTAAACGGGGTGCGGTATGACACATATACAGCATCAGTATATTTCATGGGTAATCGCGAAAAAGGGTATTTGGTTGATTATTTCCAAACTAGTGGATCGGGAATAAAAAAAGGAGAATCATACAACTATTCAGAGAATCTGAATATTAAATTTTATAAGGATAAGGAAAAGAATACAATAGAAAATTTCCCAACTTCTTTTTGGGAACTTGAAACAAACAATGGCCCTGCCGACACCTTGATGATTAGATTAGAAAGATCCTTGCCTTTTTTAGGTAATGCTGCTAGGAAAGCGGGATACGAATTACCACAACCATGGGGAATCAATCTTTTTAGCCACTTTCAGAAGGAGTCATATAATTTAAATAACATTGTCCTTAATGGAATTAATTTGTCTGAATTGCTTTTCCAACAGGGAGGTTCAACGGCTGATTTGGACATTGGAGTAACAGCTGGAATGGCTGATGTCTGGGTTTTACCCTTTTTGAATTTTTCGGTACTTTCAGGTAGAATTTTCGGTAACACGAATGTACGGTTTGAGTTAAATGATGAAATCAAAGATATTCTAGGGTGGATAGGCGAGCCTGCAGATGCATTGGAATTCAATGTTGACGTTGGCGGTTCAATTTCGGGGGTCGGTATGACATTTGCAGGCGGGTATAAGAATCTATTCGCAACATTAGCTACTCAGTATATGGTGCAAACCACTGAGGCTTCAGGTTCTACAGTACGTGCATTCATTGCAACTCCATTGATTGGATTGAGGATGCCGAAAATTGTCAACGTTATGATTGGAGCACAATATCAATATTCTGACACAGAAGTATCAGGTTCATTTAATCTTTCCGGATCTGAAAATTCTTTTTCACTTAATCTCGAACCCAAAACATGGAATTTTATGATGGGTATCCAGCGGGACATTTCTAATCATTGGACAGGGGCTTTTCAAGTAGGAATGGGTGAGAGAAAATCTTCAACCTTGGTAGTAGGCTATAGATTTTAATTTATGGTGAGTTTCTTGATAGAAATTTCATTTTCAAGCTTAGACCTTGAATTTTCTTAATCATTATAAATCATATGCCTGAAGAATATTTGATTATTCGAAAAAAAGTAAATCACTTTATGAAGAAGGAATCAACCTGATCCGTTCGTCATCCTGTGGCTTTTTTCTGTATTCTTATTGAAGGATAAACCTATTTCTTCGGTTCAACTAAAAATGGATCAGCTTTCAGTTCTTTTACGATTTCATAAATTGTTTCCTGTGCTTTCACGCTGTTGCCAACTTCATTAAGAGGAGGTGAAATCACCGCGATACCAAATTTGCCTGGGCAGGCAGCAATAATTCCTCCCCCAACTCCACTTTTACCCGGTAAACCAACCGCGTAAAGCCACTGACCCGAATCATCATAAAGACCCGCAGTTGCCATAATGGACATAGTGAAAGCAGCAGTCTCAGGCGATACGACTGTCTTTTTTGAAATAGGATTGGTGCCACCGTTAGCTAATGTAGCAGCCATTATAGCAAGGTCTTTTACATTTACATTTATAGCGCATTGCTTGGTGTAAACATCTGTAGATTGTACCGGATCAAAATACATTCTTCCATATGCATTCAACAAATGGGCGATCGCCTGATTACGCAAATTGTCTCCTGCTTCACTGATATACACTGGCATATTTATTTTCAGATCCGCTGAGGCAAAGTCGTTGTGGGTTTGCAAAATGTTTTTCCATTTGGCGGCTGAATCGATTCCGGAAATTAAACTGACTGCTGCAATTGCGCCCGGATTTACCAGTGGATTGATCTCTTTTCCTTTTTTTAATTCAATGGCGATAATTGAATTGAAACTGAGTCCGGTTGCATCCACTCCAATCTTTTCCATGATGGCTTTGGGTCCTTGTTCTTCAATTAGCCGAGCAACGGTAAATACTTTAGATATAGATTGAATAGAAACGCGCGAGTCCAGATCACCTTTCGTAAACACTTGACCATCTGTCGTTACAATTACAATACCATAGATAGTTGGATCGACATTGGCTAACTCCTTTATATAATCGGCATTCTTTCCTTCATTGAAGTTGTATAATTTTTTGTATGCATTGTCAATGGCTGTTTGATAAGGCGATACTGTTGCTTCGTTTTTTTTTCTTTTGGAGGTTTGGGCTAAAGTAATGGAAAGTCCTGCCAAGATAAGTACAGTTATCATGCATACAGTCCTGATTATTGTTTTCATGGCGGTGAATTAAAATTAGTTAAGGTTTTCTTTAAACTCTTGTGAGAAATTGAATCGGAATGAGCATTGAATTTTAGTGGCGGAGGTACTCCAATCATCCCTATAGTTTTCTCGGTCAAACCACTGAAGTTCAATTCCTGCCATCATATTTTTTACAGGATAATACAGCAAGTTGGCAGAAATATATTGCCCTTTTTTAAAAGCATTATAGGCCTGTCCGTCAGTGTTTTTTATGCTAACGAGTGAATAACCGATTGCGCTGCTAAATTTTTCATTCCAAGAATGGTCCAAAAAAGCAACAGCCCCGACAATAGGAAGTGCAACACCCTTTACGGGGGAAATTATATTCTCAGGTATGTTTTTTAAGCTGATGTCCACCGGTGCATCATTGAAGTAATTTTGAATTCCTTCACCATAAACTAGTTGACCTCGAAAAATGTCATTCTTGGTGAGATTAACATTGGTACTCAAATTAAGTCCCCATCCCAATGCATTTCCGGATAAATCATATAAATCATTGTTCTTATCTTCCCACTTAATACTTCGGACAATACCTGCTAATTCGACATAACCAAAGTTGGTGTTACGATGGTATTCAAATGAAAAATCAGGGACCGGGAAACGCATGTAAACTCCCTCTAACTCCACCCTGTCGGAATAGATTCCTTGGTCGGCACTCGCTCCGGGCTTTTCCAGCGCAAAAGATAAATATGTATCGCCTTGAATGGGTTGGTATCGAATCTGCACGTTTCGGAAGAACACCATCCCATTGGGACCCCAATAGTCAAGTGTATTTGGAAATACATTGATGTCCATAAAAGGACTATGAGATTGTCCAATGCTTAATTTGCCTAATTCCGCGTATGCATGCCTTAATCGCATAGTCGTTTTTCCCGCATCCGGACCGGTGCCGAACATATCTATCTCAAAAAAAGTTTTCAATACTCCAAGTGGTGTTTTAAAATAGTTTTTCAAACCAAGCCGGGTTTGGCGAACGGAAAAAAAGAAATTACCATTCGTTCCGAATTCATTTGTAAAGCTAGGAAGTTTGGTGGGTCGCATTACATCAAACCAACTCGGGTCAATCTGATTAATATTATACCCGGCATCCATCATGATAAAACCAAAGAATTCCATACTTTTCGTTTTCCCTTCTTCCTGTGCCTGTAATGAATGGGAAATTCCCACTGATAACACAGCTAATACGAGTAGCCAACTATTTATTGCTTGTTTTATCATTAAGAATATATGTTATTTTTATGTGTTGTTAATTTAAATGTAACCAATTTTCATTCACATTTTGAAAGATTCACCATTGT
>NZ_CDSBKL010000350.1:0-4320 GCF_977115555.1 Aquiflexum sp. | reverse complement strand
AAGGCGGGATTGATTTTTATACCGGAAAATTAAAAGGTAAAAAAGTAGTCATACTCAAAGCAGGTGTAGGCAAAGTGAATGCAGCATACAGCACGGCGATCCTTACGCAAAACTTCAAACTTTCTTCGCTGATTTTTACCGGAGTGGCAGGAGGTTTGGATCCTGAGGCTTTGCCAGGAGATTTGGTGATTGGCGAAAAATTGGTGCAGTATGACTTTGGTAAAGTGGATTCCTTGGGGTTTGAGGTTGCTCCTTTCAGGAAATTGACGGGAGGTTCACATAACGAACTGTATATTGATTCAGACAGAGATTTATTGGTACAAAGCCAAAAAGCAGCCGGACAGGTTATGTTTGTTCCCATTGCAGGCAGACAACCCAAGGTCTTTAGCGGAGTGATCGCAACGGGAGATATTTTTGTCAGCAGCAATGACAAGGCCATGTGGCTGTATACCGAATTTGATGCCTTGGCTACCGAGATGGAAGGGGCGGCGGTAGCACATATCTGTCGGACTTTGGATATTCCCTTTATCGTAATCCGCAGCTGCAGCGACAATGCGAATAACCACGCCCGAATGAATTTCAATCAGTTTGTTGGTCCCGCTTCCGAAAATTCAGCAAGATTGGTTTTGGCTATTTTGGGGGAAATGGAATAGAATAAGTAGCGAAACAAGTTATTAAAAAATTGTCCACAGACCACGGTCGACAGTCCACACTCTTAAATGGGACTTCAATCCATGAGTTTTTTCGGTTTTTGTGAGTAAGCAAAAATACCTTGATGTAATCAAGACATGCCTTAATGCTAAAATGCTGGAAACATCCGTCATCCGTCATCGGTCATTTTGCTATTTCCACCCCCTTTTTTCACCAATCAAAAACCTATTGAGTCATCAATGATATTTTTTTATTGTTGGGTAAAAATTATTGCTAAGTTGTTCAATCTTAAACCCTATTGAACAATCAATAAACCCTATTTCATGAAAAACAGAAGAGAATTTCTCCTAAAATCCGCCGTAGGCGCTGCGGGATTGGCCTTGGCACCTACATGGCTGCAGGGTGCTCCGGCATTGATCAAGTCATTCAACAAACCCGATTCAAAAATCAACGGCGTGCAGATAGGATGTATTACCTATTCGTTCCGCTCTATGCCTGACCAAAGTCTAGAAGCCAATATCCGGTATATCAAAGAATCCGGAATCAGCGCCGTGGAGATGATGGGTGAGCCTGTGGAGTATTTTGCAGGGATGCCACAACCGACTTTCAACAGGATGAGAAGCTTCCAGTTGGGGGGAAAACAGAGAAGGGGAGAGGAATTGACCGATAGTGAAAAAGCTGAATTGGCGGACATCAGAAAGCAATCAGAGGCTTATAGCAAGGTGGTTTCCGAGTGGAGATCAAAAACTGATTTCAAGAAATTTGAGCAGGCAAGCAAGATGTTCAAAGATGCAGGAATATCCCTTTATGCTTTCAAACCCAATGCTTTTGGTGCCAATAATACCGATATGGATGTGGCGTATGGCATGAAGGCAGCCAAAATCCTCGGTGCCGGTCATGTGACTTTGGAGCATCCCTCCGATGATGCACAGACTTTGAGATTGGGAAAATTAGGAGATGCCAACAAAATGAAAATAGGGTATCACGGGCATGAGCAGCAGACTTTTGGTTTTTGGGACACTGCTTTGTCACAGAGTGGAAGTAACGGACTCAACTTTGATTGCGGCCATTATGTCGCAGCCGGTCACACAGACATGATGGATCTGATCCAAAAGCAACAGGGAAGAATCTGGAGCATGCATGTAAAAGACCGCCAAACTCCCGCCAACGGAAAAGGAAATTTGCCTTGGGGTACAGGAGATACGCCGATCGCTGAGATACTCCAAATGATTCGGGACAAGAAATACAGATTTCCTGCAACCATAGAATTGGAATACCAAGTTCCCGAAGGTTCGGATGCTGTCAAGGAAGTGCAGAAATGCCTTGAATTCTGCAGGAAAGCTTTGATTTGAGCCTTTCCAAATTTTGCCACAACATATATTCTGTTTTCGAAAATTCAATAACCCATGATAAATAATTTAAAATGGCCTAAAAGAATCCAATCTCTTTTGGGAATGGTTCTTCTTATTTCCTTTTTTTCCTGTAAAAAATCAGAGGACGCGTCAATCAAACCTGAGGACAACCGCTTTACCAAAGTCGTATTGACCGAAGGAATGGACGAACCGATGGAGATGACTTTTCTTCCCCAAAGCAGGATTCTGCTGGTGGAGAGAAAAGGAGGAGTGAAAATCTTTGATGAAAAGACCGGTGAGATGAAGCTAATTGCCACCATACCGGTCAATACCAAATACACCAACAAAGAAGGAAGGGTTAGGGAAGCAGAGGAAGGCTTGATGGGTGTGATCGCCCATCCTGATTTTGTCAATAATTCTTGGATTTATATGTATTACGCAGACCCTGCGGAAGCCAAGCATGTCCTTGCGAGGTGGGAATTGCATGGCGATTCACTCTACACAGATACCAAAAAAGTAATTTTGGAAGTTCCGACCCAACGGGAGGAATGTTGTCATACCGGCGGCGGGATGGTTTTTGACAAAGAGGGAAATCTATTCCTGACAGTTGGTAACAATACTGTAAATCCACGTGTTGGTTCTTCTAATCTAGACGAGCGGCCCGGAATGGAAAGTTCAGATGACCAACGTGCACCGGGCAATACCAATGACTTAAGAGGCAAAATCCTTCGTATCCATCCTGAAGATGATGGCAGTTACACCATTCCTGAGGGGAATTTATTCCCGGTAGGAACAGAAAAAACCAGGTCTGAAATCTACACCATGGGTCACAGAAATCCATGGAGGCCTACTTTGGACAGCGAGACAGGCTACCTTTATTGGGGCGAGGTAGGTCCTGATGCTTCCATTGATTCCATTTGGGGACCAAAAGGCTATGATGAATTCAATCAGGCCAAAGGTCCGGGATTTTTCGGTTGGCCATACTTTATAGCGGATAACCAGCCTTACAACAAGCATGACCTAGCTACCAATACTTACGGTGCTCCTTTTGATGTAAATAATCCTGTCAATGAATCGGTAAACAATACCGGGCTGAAGAATTTGCCTACCCCTGTTGTTCCTGCGATGATCTGGTATCCTTACGGCGCATCACCGGAATTTCCTTTATTGGGAAGTTCGGGAAGAAGTGCGACAGGCGGCCCTGTATTCCGTAAAGCAGATTTCAAAAAAGATGCTCCATTTGTATTTCCTGCTTATTATGAAGGCAAATGGCTGATCGTGGACTTCATGCGCGGATGGATTATGGCGGTGACGATGGATGAAAATGGAGACTACAAATCTATGGAGCGATTCCTGCCAAATGAAACTTTCAGTTCCGCTATTGACATGGATTTTGGTCCGGATGGGGCACTTTATGTCTTAGAGTATGGCAGTGCATGGTTTCGGGGAAATGCCAATTCCAGGATTGTCAAAATTGAATACAATGCCGGAAACAGAAAACCAAATGTCAGTGCTTCAGCAGATAAATATGCCGGAGCAGTCCCTCTTACCTCCAAATTCTCCTCCGAAGGCACTTCAGATTATGATGACTATGATCAAGGTAATCTTGGTTTTGAGTGGACTTTGACTTCCGCAACGGGATTCAGGGAGGTTTTAAAAGATCCAAATCCTGAATTCACCTTTTCAGAAGCAGGGACTTATCAGGTAATGCTTACGGTTAGCGATACCAAAGGAGAGAAAAATTCAGCTTCATTTGAAATCGTGGCTGGGAATGAACCTCCTGTTGTTTCGATTGATTTTGGAACAGCAAACAGGACATTCTATTTCGGTCAAAAAGAATTGGCTTACGCCATTAATGTTTCCGATAAAGAAGATGGATCTTCATCTGACGGGAAAATCAAAGCCGAGGAAGTGGCAGTTACCTTTGATTATGTTCCTGCGGGTTTTGACCCTATAGAGATTGCCTCCAAGCAAAGTGGTGCAGAAAACATGGCCATTTTGAACATTGGTAAAAATCTGATTGAGTCAAGCGACTGTAAATCCTGCCACCAATATGACAAAACATCCATTGGACCAAGCTATACTGCAGTGGCAGCCCGGTATCCAAAAACTGAGGAAAATACAAAAATGCTGATCGGTAAAATCATCAACGGCGGAGGTGGGGTTTGGGGAGAACACGGAATGAGTGCCCATCCACAGCTTTCAGAAGCAGATGCAAGACGCATGGTTGACTTTATCCTCAGTATGAATGAAACAAAACCAACAGTGGCTTCATTGCCGCTTTCAGGAAAAATAAATCCCACTGTGCCCGAAGGCG
>NZ_CDSBKL010000349.1:0-4337 GCF_977115555.1 Aquiflexum sp. | reverse complement strand
ACGTAATTATTCAACATCACCGGCATAACAAGCATCAGGATATCTTCATTGTCTGATTTGTCTGAAGGAACGATCAAGCCGGCCCTGTTTGGTGCAGAAAACTTCAAGGTCACTTCTTTGGAAGAAAGGTTATTCAACATTTCCACCAAGAATTTTGCATTGAATCCGATCTCGATATCTTCGCCGTCATGGTCGCAAGACAATCTTTCGTTTGCTTCATTGGAAAAATCAAGGTCTTCTGCTGAGATCTGCAATTCGCTTCCGGTCAATTTCAACCTTACCTGATGGGTAGTCTTATTGGCATAAATAGCAATCCTTCTCAATGAACCCAAAAACTCCAACCTGTCTATGGTCATGTGGTTTGGATTGTCCACAGGAATCACATTTTCATAATCCGGAAATCTTTCATCTATCAGTCTACAGATCATTTTGATGCTGTTGAACTTGAAATATGCATTGGAACTGTTGAATTCAACAGCAACAGGTACATTTTCGGAAGGCAAAGTAGATTTTAAAAGATTGAGGGCCTTTCTAGGAATGATGATGCTTGCCCCGTCAGCTGCTGCCACATCTACTCTTCTGTATCTTACCAAACGGTGTCCATCAGTCGCAACAAAAGTGGTATTGGTACTGCTCAGGTTGATGTAAACCCCTGTCATTGCAGGTCTTAATTCGTCATTACTTGTAGCAAAAATCGTATTGGAAATCGCGCTGCTCAAAATCTCCGTGGACATATCCACTGTGGTAGGATTTGTTACCGTTGGAATTTTCGGGAAATCTGTAGCGTTTTCTCCTGCCAACTTGTATCGGCCATTATCAGAACTGATTTCGACGCTGTATGTATCTTGGTCAATGCTGAAAGTTACCGGTTGCTCGGGAAGATTTTTGAGTGTTTCGATCAAAATCTTTGCGGGAACTGCAATATTTCCATCTTCTCTTGCTTCGACATCTATCTCTGTAATCATGGAAGTCTGCAAATCGGAGGCAGTAATGGTCAATTTTCCTCCTTTGATTTCAAAAAGGAAATTTTCCAAAATTGGAACCACCGGATTGGTCGTTACCACTCCATTGATTGCAGAAAGCTGCTTTAACAGTGCATTAGAAGAAACAATAAATTTCATATGGGAAGGGCTTTATTTTCGTTATTTTTTGAACAGGGTAAATTTATAAATAAAATTATAAAAGCTGCCCTTGACTTACACTTTCCTGTAAAAAAATCAAGCTCAGTGTGGACTTTCTGATAATTGTGGATCACATTACCGGTACTTTTTTGAAAATCTCTGTTTTTTGATTCCAATCCAAAGTATTCCAAGAATTGAAAACAAAAACACCGGAACAAGAATATTGATGAGTTGCCATCTTGTTTTCTCGTTTTGGACTTTGATTTTGTTAAGGGGGCGGATCTGAAACTGTTTGGTTCGGGTTGAGATTATTCCCTCAGGTTCTACAAGGTAACTGATCAGATTCAACAGAAGCTGTCTGTTGGCATACTTGACATTGCTGAATGCATCTTGTCCCAAAACCAAAGGATTGCCATCTGCAGGGTTGATATCACTTTGGAAAAGACTTCCTGTACCTGCTACAACTACTTTCCCCAAAGATCCGGATTCCTTAAAACTGGTTTTTTCAGCACTCTCAGGCAGAAACCTGTTTTTGAAAAATGAAGTAAAATCGCCTTCCATTAGGTATAGCAATGGGAGGTTTTTCAGCCCAAATTCATTCAGATCCGGCTCATTCTCCATGTCTACAAAAGCCAACCTGACCGGTGCAGGGGACTTTTTGGTAAAATCAGAGCTGAAAATCAATGGCGTTTTTCTGACGCCGTCTGCCTTTACAGTATCCAAAGAACTTGCAAATTTGACCATCACCTGATCCAATCCTTTGGTGATGGGGTGTGAAGCCATTTTTCCGGCTAAGACAAAAAACGGCCAAGGCAATGGTACCAACTGCTGTTGATCGCCAAAATTTCCTGCCATCACGGGATAGCGGCCAAAGTTCATGTCTTGTATCAAGTCTTTGTTGACCCTGATTCCATACCTGAAAAGCAGTTGATCCAGGCCATTTTCAAAAGGCATGGCCACTGTGCCTTCTCCTCCTGCTTTGGTCATGTCATAGGCCAAAGCATCAATGAGGAAAATCAGATTTCCTCCATTCATCAGGAATTGATCCAGAAGATAGATTTCCTTTTCGGTATATGATTCCTTCGGTCCGGAAACAACCATAATCTTGAATGGATCAAGATCTGAAGGTTTATTTGCCTGCTCCAAGGGAACTTTGTACACTTCGTAATCATCTGCCAAGGCTTCAACAATCCCAAAACCTTCATCAGCCGCCAACTCCCCCTGCCCCATAGCAAGTCCTATTTCCACTGTCTGTTTGCTGACCAATTTTCGGATTCCGTTGATCAGTTCAAACTCCAGGTTCTCCACTGATTGATTGAGAATCTGATCAGGTCCCATACCCATTTCTCCGCGGAGAAGCAGCGTTCCGGTTTCAAATTCAGCATTGCGGATAATTACACCGGGAAAGATGAGTTTGGATTTTTGGCCCCCATCTTCATTGACATACAGGTTGGTGGGATTGATGCCGTATTCAGAAAGTCCAACGATATACTCCTCCTGTTCATCTTTTGGCAAAGCCAAAGGATCCTGATAATAAAAAGTGATTTTTTCACTGCTGTAGGCATTGAATGTTCTGATGGTCTCCTCTATCGAGCGCTGCAATCTCCGCATCCCACCGGGAAGGTTTCCTGTGAGCAAAATCTCCACTTCCAAAGGTTCTTCCAAGGATTCCAAAACTTCAATGGTCGCAGGATGCAGGGAATACCTTTTGTCAGCAGTCAAGTCAATCCGGAAAGGGACAAGAGTGGCGATCAGCCAGACCAAAACCAAAATCCCAGCTAAGATTCCTAGGTTTTTGAAAAGTGATATGTTGGTCGATTTATTCATTTTCTTCGGATTAATATTCCGGTCAAACCCAACATCAACACAATCACTGAAAGGAAATAAGCGATATTCTGTGCGTCAATCACTCCCCTGCTCATGCTTTGGTAGTGGTAGCTCAAGCTCATTTCTTCCAAAAACAAAGCAAAGGAACTCATCACCTGAAGCTGCACCAAGGCCGTCAATCCAAAATACAACAGGAATGAAATAAAAACACCCAAGATAAATGCCACGATCTGATGCGAGGTAAGGGCAGAACCCAATATCCCGATTGACGCAAAAACAGCCCCAATAAACACCAACCCTATCCAAGAACCAAAAAATCCCGCATGGTCAATATTTCCTACCGGATCACCCAAATGGACTATACTATAATAATAAACCAAAGTAGGTAGCAAAGCCACGATAATCAATGTCAAGGCTGCAGCGTATTTGGCAAGGATGATTTTTGGGATCGAAAGCGGGGAAGTCATCAATATCTCCCAAGTACCGGATTTCTTTTCCTCGGCGATCATCTTCATCGTGATGGCAGGTATCAGAAAAGTAAATACATAAGGCGTGTAGACAAAAAGAGGCTCAAGGTCTGCAAAGCCATATTCCAACACCGAAGTATCTGGAAATACCCAAACGATCAAACCCAAAGAAATCAGAAAGACGCCAAGAATCAGGTAACCGCTCAGGTTGCTGAAAAATCCGTTTATCTCCTTCCAATACAATGCGCGCATCGGCTTAGCTTTGGGTGATTTGGTGAAAAATAGATTCCAGGTTTTTTTCTTTTTGTTGGATACTGACCAAGGTCAGGTTCTTTTCCTGAAGGATTTGGAGCAATTCTTTCCTTGCATGAGCAGCATCCTCCACTTTCAGTTGGATGGACTTTTCAGAAATTGAAAATGATATTTCACCTAGTCTTGAAAACCATTCCAACTCAAGTTTTTCTTCTGTCTCCAATACCAAAACTGATTTGCCTGCTTCGGATTTCAGGTTTTTCAATAAGTCAGAAGCGACAATTTTTCCTTTGGATATAATGACCACTTTGTCGCAAATGGCTTCCACTTCTTGCATGATGTGGGTGCTGAGAATCAACGTTTTGTTTGCGCTGATATTTTTGATCAGTTTTCTGATTTCTACCAGTTGGTTGGGGTCTAGTCCTGTGGTGGGCTCATCGAGGATAATCACTTCCGGATCATGGATCAAAGCTTTTGCCAAGCCGACCCGCTGTCTGTATCCTTTGGAAAGTTGGGAGATTTTCTTGTGTGATTCGACTTCCAAGCCGCATAAAGGAATCAATTCCTCTATCCTGTTTTTGAGTGCTTTTCCTTTCAATCCGTATAGTCCCCCGATAAAATCCAAAAACTCCTTGATGTACATGTCATGGTAAAGAGGATTGTGCTCGGG
>NZ_CDSBKL010000348.1:0-4355 GCF_977115555.1 Aquiflexum sp. | reverse complement strand
TCCATTTCCCCCAAAATAGCCAAAACCAACCTTGCTGAATTCTCGGATGCAGGGCCTACAAATTGGGTGAAATTCATCCGGGCGTGGTTATTGGCATTGTCACTGCAACTGCGGATGACGATAAATGGAATATCTAAAGTCCGACAAATATGCGCCACTGCCGCCCCTTCCATCTCGGTAGCCAAAGCCTCAAACTCGGTATAAAGCCATTTTGCCTTTTCGTTGCTGCTGACAAAAATATCCCCTGTCGCAATCACCCCGCTGAAAACCTTTGGCTGCCTGTTGGCAATCGGAACAAAAACCACCTTTTGCGCTGCACTTTCGCTTATCCGTAGCAAATCCTTGTCGGAATCAATGAACAATTCATCATGCGCACCTCCACTTAATTTCCTGAATGGCGCAACAGAAAATCCCAAAGAATCCACTTTCCCGAAGTCATATTGTACGAGTTTTTCCCCGATGACCAAGTCTCCCGGCAATGCTTCAGGATCCAATCCCCCGGCCACTCCGGTAAAAATCAAAGATGACAATTTGAAATTTTGGGTAAGGATCGCCGTGCTGTATGCTGCATTCACTTTGCCTACACCTGCTTTTAGTATGACTACTTTTTTACCTTTTAATTTTCCGGTATAAAAATCAATCCCGCCTTTGGTGACTTTCTTTTGTCCCTTCAAAGAGTCAAGCAAAATGGCAATCTCCTGATCCAAAGCGCCCATCAGGGCAATTCGCTGCGCTGATGCAGAAATAGAAAATCCAACAATCAGAATTAAAAGTAATAATTTTTTCATAGCCAAAGAAAGAAGATAGAAAGGATGGTGATGGTGAGCAGGATCGGGTTGATTTCAGCTTTTTTCCCTGTCAGAAATTTAAGCACTGTCCAAGAGATAAACCCAAATGAGATCCCCACAGAAAGGCTGTAAGTAAACGGTATCAAAGTAATTGTAAGGAAAGAGGGAATCGCCTCATCAGGTCTTCGCCAGTTGATTTTGGTCAGCGGCATCACCATAAAAGAGCCCACCAAAACCAAAGCAATCGAGCTGGCAATAGAAGGTATGATGGAAAGCAAGGGTGAGAAAAACATAAAAGGCAAAAACAGCAATCCTGCCGTGACGGCTGTTGCTCCTGTTTTGCCTCCTTCTTCGATCCCTACGGCGGACTCGATGTAGGCTGTTCCAGAGCTGCTGCCCACCAATCCTGCAAAAAGCGTTGCCATAGAATCTGTCAACAAAGACTTGCGCATATTTCTCGGACTGCCGTCAGGATCTTTCAGTCCCGAAGCTTCCGCCAAACCCACAAATGTGGAAATCCCGTCAAACAGAATCGTGAAGGTAAATACAAAAATCACAGGCACATAGGCGTATCGGAGCGAACCCAAAATATCCGCCTTTCCTACCAGACTAAAGTCCGGCAAGGCAAACAATCCTGTATAATTGACCATAGTGGCCACTCCGAAATTGACAGCGGAGGCATCTCCCCACCACCTGCCGATCGGCCAAGCCAATAGGGTAGTAAAGATAATCCCGTAAATGATCGCTCCCGAAACCTTGCGGCTGATCAAAGCGCCCGTCACCAATAAACCTGTTATAAAGGTCAGGCTGATGGGATCTTTGAATGCCGCCATACCTACCAAAGTAGCCGAATTGTCTACAATGAAATGGGCATTTTGAAATCCAATAAAGCAGATGAACAAACCGATTCCGGCAGAGACAGCATGTCTCAGCGCAACAGGAATGGATTCGATGATTTTCTCCCGGGTTTTGAAAACTGACAGCAACAAAAAGATCACGCCTGACCAAAATACCGCTCCCAAAGCTTCCTCATAGGTCAGTCCATAACCTTTGACCGCAGTGTAGGTAAAGAATGCATTGATTCCCATCCCCGGCGCTACGACAATGGGGTTCTTGGCATAAAGGCCCATCATTAGACTTCCGAATGCAGAAACCAATACCGTCGCCGTCAATGCCCCCGAAAATGGCATTCCCGCCTCAGCAAGAATCGCAGGATTGACGATGATGATGTAGAAAGCAGCGAGGAAAGTGCTCGTTCCTGCCAGGATTTCAGTTCTAAGGTTTGTAGGTTTTACTTCCATGCATCAGATTCAAAAATGGAAAATAAGGCGAAGGGAATTGAAAAGCAATTAAAAAAGTTGAATGGAAAAGTAATCAATCCTGTTTTGGTTTCTGAAAAGCAACAAGGAACTAGAAAATGTTTTGGCTGATAATTGCTTCTTGGCTTTTCTTTGTATTTTTAGAAATAATGCAAACAAAAATAAATCATATGGAAACCATGTTGATTCAGATTACCAATCATAAGGCATACAAGCTTCTTGAAGATTTGGAAGACCTCAACCTCATCAAAGTTCTTCAAAAAAAGGATCAAACCCCTGAAAAACTCTCTGAAAAATATGCAGGGAAACTTAACCCGAAAGTAGCCGAGGAATTGCATGAATATGTTTCAAAAAGCCGTGAAGAATGGGAAAGCAGGAATATTTGATAGACACAAACAACAACTATTAATCTACATTCAATTTAAAGTGCCTAACTTTTTTACTTTTTAACAATTCAGAAAAGGAGACAATACAATCAAACTTATTTTTAGTTTTAAAGAGCACCAAGGATACGTACGCGTACCAAAATTAACCACAAATGAATTCTCAAAGTTAAATGAGTAGGATATGTTCATTCTACAGCTACTTTTTTTCTTGGCAAAAAAAGTAGCCAAAAAGTCAAGACGGCGGAATCCTATCCACGCACAAGGCCGGAGCCGGCCCGGTCCGCCATCTTCCCTCCCGCCACCAAACAATGAAGATCAGTTTTAAAAAAAGGGATTTCGAAATTTGTTGGGAAAGTGCAATATTTCGAAAGGCCTCAATCAACCAATTCATCTTCTAAGCAAATTCTAACCCTAATGGACAATATCCCAAAACTAGAATTCAAACTAGCCAAGCCACAAGACCGAAAAGCCCTTTGGGAAATCATCCGGCCCATTATCCGCAAAGGAGGCACTTATGTGTTTTCTCCGGATATTTCCGAACAGGAAATGATGGATTATTGGATGAACCCTGACAAAAGTAATTTTGTGGCAGAAATAGATGGGAAAATCGTCGGGACTTTTTACCTGAAACCAAACCAACCCGGATTGGGAAACCATGTCTGCAATGCAGGATTTATGGTCGATGAGATGGAAAGCGGCAAAGGTATCGGCAGACAGATGGGACTTTTTGCTTTGGAAGAAGCCAAAAAAGCCGGATACCACGCTATGCAGTTCAATTATGTGATCAGCACCAACCATGCTGCCGTGAAGCTATGGCAATCCTTGGGATTCGATATCATCGGAGAAATCCCCGAAGCTTACCGCCATACGGAAAAGGGATTGGTGGGGGTTTATGTGATGTATAGGAAGTTGTAGTAAAAATAATTCAACTCAAAAAACAAGGAATAGTTAAAAATTAAAGAAACGCCCTTATTTTTAGAAATAATTTTTACAATTCAAAATAACCCAATGAATGGAAAGTTTCAGCATAAAAACAAAATTGACTTTTGAGGACTTCAGAAAACTCAATTTCTTTTTGCTTTACAGAAAAGGTATAACTCGATTTGCCTTAATTTTTGGATCGATGATGCTACTTATAATTTTTGTCCCATACCTAACAAGTATTCCATTTTGGGAAGAATTCCCAACCTTTCCGTTTGGAATTGCATTTGCAATGACATTCATTCCTCCCTATTCAATTTTTCGCACCGCTCGAAAAAATTATAACACTAATAAAATGATCAGTGAAGAAATATGCTATGAGTTCGACAAAGAAACTATATCTATTTCAGGTGATACATTCAACTCAACTATGAAATGGGACCAAATCTTTGAAATCACTTTATCAAAGTCTTGGTTACTAATTTGGCAAAACAGTCAGGTTGCAAATGCGATTCCAAGGCGGGATATAACAAACGAGCAAATAGAAACTATAAAAGATCTAGTAAAGAACAAGAATCAAATTATAAAAAGTTTTAGATGAAAAAATACACTCACCTAACTTGGAGAAGGCACTCAACTACACCTTTCTACCATACCAATTCGCATTTGCATACTTATTATTTTATCCTAGCTTGAAATGGAATTTTTTACGGATTTTATACGTACATTTGAAAAAACATTTTAAGCCATGAGTACTGATACAAAAGAACATGCAAGATTTGATGCAAGACTCCCCAAAGAACAAAAACAATTCTTTGAGAAAGCTGCCTATTTGGGAGGATACCGTAATCTGACTGACTTTGTTATCCTTACTGTTCAGGAAAAAGCAAAGAAAATTATCAAAGAGAAAGAACAGGTGCTTGCTTCAGAAAGAGATTCTG
>NZ_CDSBKL010000347.1:0-4392 GCF_977115555.1 Aquiflexum sp. | reverse complement strand
GATGAGCTTATTTTAAAGTATTTCAATGGCTTACAATGCTTGGTATTTTTTGATTTTTGGACCATAAAAAGCCTGAATTATGATTTTGAAACCCACAAAATAAAATTTTCGCAATCGATTGTTTGGACAATAAAAAAACATTATTTACCTTTCAAGCACGTTATTCATACATTGAATATCTACAATAGGTTTAATAGGTTTGAGAGATAAAAAAGGTTGGGACAATGTTCTGACCTTTTTTGATTTTTGGGGTTTTTATATTTCATTCGTATTCTTTATTAAGCCAAAGATGTCCCTATTAGCCAGATTGTCTACCACTAGATTATTACTTGGATGCTTGGTTTTCTTGGGTTCCTGTACTTTTCAAAAAGAAAAGAAAGAAGAAACCCAGGAAAAAGCTTCCATATCCAAAGAGGAAGAATACAGCCAATTATTAGCTTCCGGCCTCCAACAATTGACTAATTGGACCCGGTATTGGAAGACGCAAGAGCCATCTTTTGATATAGCAGGTTTTCAGATAAGCAGGGAAATTCCCTATGAAACTTTGGAATGGCCTGAAGAAAATTTTATTCAGCAAGAGCACCCCCTATTTAAATACCTTGTCCCTAATCCGGACGGCCAAGGAGTCGTGGACATCTATAGCTATAAGGTGGTCAGGCCGGAAGAAGCCCAAGTTTCCTTCAATCCGGATTCTGAAGTGATATATTTCAAATCAAACGGCATGCGCGAAAGGTTGATGTTTATGGGTCCTTCAGGCGGTTTTGAGGAAGCTATTTGGGTCAGTCCAGATCACCTGATGGTTGCAGGATTTTTTGAGGAAGAAAACGGTATTACACCTAAAATATGGCTCATTATTCCCAATGAGCAAAAGTATCTGACCTTTAAACATCCTCTTCATACAACCAATTATCCAAAAACAGGGTATCTGACCAAGAAGCTCCAAAACATTGATTTTTCAAATGGAGCTAATTAAAGTAGTAAAAAAATTAGAAAGGTTGTTGAAGGAACCCTTGCCGGGAAGGCTTGGTCATTTGACTATGTTGCCACAGCCCATAGACGAAAAGAGGTTTTCTGTTCGGGAAGATCACAGAAAGGGAGCTGTTCTGATGCTTTTTTATCCTGATTCCCACAATAGTTTTGTTCCTTTTATCAAAAGACCGGAATATCCCGGTGTGCACAGTGGACAGATAGCATTCCCGGGAGGAAAATGGGAGCCTTCTGACAGAGATCTAAGTGTCACTGCCCTTAGGGAATCGGAGGAGGAAATAGGAGTCTATGCAGAAAAAGTCACCTTGCTGGGTAAGTTGAGTGATGTGTATATCCCACCAAGTAATTTTCTGGTATCACCTTACATTGGCTTTATCTCTGAAAAGCCTGATTTTAAACCCGAACCAAAAGAAGTAGAACGGATTATCAGCTGTCCCTTTCCGGTACTTTTAGACAAGGAGATCAGAAAACTGACTCAGGTAAAGGGAAGCTCAGGGCCGAGGTTTGAAACGCCATACTTTGATATTGAGAATGAGGTAGTCTGGGGTGCTACAGCAATGATGTTGGGCGAATTCACGTATTTGTGGGAAAATTCAGGGTTTTGAAGTTTCTCTTAATTGTAGTATCGTTGTATATCTAACAATTTACCAGCATGCAAGAAAGCAGTCCCCTGATCAGTAATGATGCCGTTGTTTTTGGATTATTGATGACCATCCTTGCCTTGGTATTTTCTACCTCATCTAGCAAGGCTCCTTTTTGGGTAAAGTTTTACAGAATAGTTCCTTCTGTGCTTTTATGCTACTTTATCCCTGCGCTCTTCAATTCATTCGGTGTTATTTCGGGCGAATCATCGGGACTATATAAAGTAGCTTCAAGGTATTTGCTGCCTACATCTTTGGTATTGTTGACCTTGAGCATTGATTTTAAAGGTATCCTGAAGCTTGGGCCAAAAGCTCTGGTGATGTTTGTGGCAGGTACGATTGGGATTGTATTGGGAGGACCTTTTGCTTTGTTTGTTGTATCTTCCGTTTATCCTGAAATATTAAATGGCGTAGGACCTGATGAAGTTTGGAGGGGACTATCAACGATCGCCGGAAGCTGGATAGGCGGAGGTGCCAATCAGACAGCCATGTTGGAGGTGTTTGGAGCAAGCCCATCGCTTTTCAGTCAAATGATCGCAGTGGATGTATTGGTCGCCAATCTTTGGATGGCTGTGTTGCTTTTTTGGGCTGCAAAGCCCGGTAAAATTGATAGCATATTCAAAGCTGACAGTTCAGCGATCTTGGAGCTTCAATTGAAAGTTGAAAAGTATAGAGCGGGGATATTAAAGATTCCGACACTATCAGATACCATGCTGATATTGGGAATTGGTTTTGCTGTTACAGGTTTTTCGCATTGGGTTGCAGATATTGTTGCACCGTTTATTGGAGAGAATTATCCTCAGTTGAGCCAGTATTCATTGGATTCGACCTTCTTTTGGATAGTAGTCATTGCCACAACAGGAGGTTTGTTGATGTCATTTACCAAAGCAAGGGAATTGGAGGGAGCAGGTGCATCCAGATTGGGGTCTGTGCTACTTTATGTTTTGGTAGCGACAATCGGCATGCAGATGGATCTGATGGCAATATTTGACAATCCTGTTTTGTTTTTGATCGGGATCATCTGGATACTGTTCCATATTATGATCATGCTTTTGGTAGCTTACCTGATCAAAGCTCCTTTCTTTTACGTGGCCGTAGGCTCTCAGGCCAACATCGGAGGTGCGGCCTCAGCTCCCATCGTAGCCTCCGCATTTAATCCTTCATTGGCACCTGTAGGTGTTTTGATGGCGGTATTGGGATATGCATTAGGTACATACGGGGCCTATTTAAGTGGACTGCTCATGCAATGGATTCATGGTTGAAGTCCTTTTCCTTTTCTTCTCTTTGAAGGACAATTTTTAATTGGTCATAACTTTAGACTTTTGAACTGAATGGATTCCATTTATGTATTAGGTTAGGAATTCAATCTCCAATCACTGTTTTTCTGCAACAATTTGTGTCATAATAAAATTGACAAACTTAAAAGCGTTTAACTTTAAGGTCTACATTAAAACCTACTAAATGGCTACCTACCGTAAATTTATTTTTATTTGTAATGGATCTGACTGTAAAAAGGAGGGTTGTAAAAAACTTCAACATGAGATAAAGAACCTGACAAAGGCTGAGGACCACAAAGGCCAATACAAAATAATAAAAACCAAGTGTATGGATTTTTGTAAATCCGCTCCTGTAGTGGTAGTCAATAATGAAGTCGTCAAAAAGGCAGATTTGGGTGCAATCAAGAAGAAAATGTCTTAGATTTCAGAAATAGATATTAGCCTTAGGCTAAAAAAACAAAAGCCAGGATACAAATCCCGGCTTTTTTTGTGCTAGTCGATTCCGTTGAGGAATCTGCTCCATCTGATCTTATTGAACATGGACTTATGCTTGTCTAGTGAGAGCCATAAGAACCACGCTTTTCCTACAATATGGTCTTCGGGGACAAATCCCCAATACCTAGAATCAAGCGAGTCGTGTCTGTTGTCACCCATCATGAAATAATAATTCTGCTTGAAAGTATAAGAAGTTACTTTTTGGCCGTCGATATACAATTCATTGTCTTGTACTTTTACATCCTCGTGTCCTTCAAACTTCTCGATTGTGTAAACGTATTTGGCAATGTTTTCTTTTGTCATCTCGATGGTCCAACCTTTTCCTGGTATTTCCAAGGGACCCCAGTTATCCTTGTTCCAGCCAAAATACACACCATCGGGGAAGATTCTTGGGTCTCCATATTCCTCTCTGTCCTGTCTCATTGTGATCGAACCTACTGCAGGGGAGCTTTTCAACCTTTCAATGGATTCAGCAGTTGCCATGACCATATAGCCCGAACCATTGGAAAAAGGCATAAAGCTGTCTTGGTTGATGCCATATTCATCAAAAAACTCCGGTGTAAGGTTTCTATCTGACATCACATCATATGAAAACTGCATCTTTTCAGGATTTAGTCCAGGCTCGCCGTTTACAAACACCTGTGTTTTTCTGATTTCAAGAATATCGCCCGGTACAGCAATTGCCCTTTTGATATAATTGGTTTTGAGATCAACCGGGTATTCAAATTCTGAGGGGTAATTGAATACCACCACATCATTTCTTTTTACATCCGAAAATCCCGGAAGCCTGTAATAGGGTAATTTAATCCAATCTACATATGATTTGGTATCGGTTCCCCATATTTTTTGGTGGGTCAAAGGGACCTGGAGAGGGGTTCTTGGAATCCTTGTCCCGTAATGCATTTTGCTCACAAAAAGAAAATCTCCTACTAGTAGAGATTTCTCCATTGAGGCAATGGGAATAGTAAATGGCTCAAGTAGAAGCCAACGGA
>NZ_CDSBKL010000346.1:0-4411 GCF_977115555.1 Aquiflexum sp. | reverse complement strand
ACACTTCGGTTTTCACAGCTACATCTTCCAAGACACTTTCATTGATGATATCAGCTTCATGTACAGATACTTCAGGGTTTTTGGTGAAAGTAATTTTTTCAATGGCCATCAAACCTGAATCTGATTCCAAACCGCTTGCTTTTGCCAGCTTTTTGACGATATTTTCCATCACCTCTTTTGCATTTTTCAAAGCCTTGAGGTTGATGTCGTAAACTGACACCTCATAGCCTGAAAGGGCCGATTGCAATGCCACTCGGGTGCCCAATGTACCTGCACCTAAAACACAAACTTTTTTGATTTTCATAATTCAAATTTTTTGGGAATGAATACTTTCCAATGCTTTTTTTCCGCAGGCTTCGACTACAAGGATCAATCCGGAAAATCTTGAATCTTGGGCAAAACCTAGTTTAAATCGCTTATAAATCTGTTGGGCAATCACAGCTACTTTGAATAGACCATAGGTATAATAAAAAATCATATTTTCCAAATTGAGGGGGCTTTTGGAAGCATAATAGGCTATGGCCTCAGCCCGGGTAAAATTGCCATCTGCATAGCTCAGGTTAAACATTTTAAGGATATCCGGATCACCGGCCTCTGCCCAATAGGCGAGGGAAGTTCCAAAGTCCATCAAAGGGTCTCCGACAGTTGCCATTTCCCAATCCAAGACAGCCTTTATGGTAGGATCCTGAGGACTTGCCAATACGAGGTTGTCAAATTTGTAGTCGTTGTGGATGAATCCAACATGTTCTTGATTTGGGATATTTGTTTTAAGCCAATCACTGACTGCTTCCATTTCAGGCAGTTCATCGGTTTTGGCATTGAAATACCTTTCTGACCAACCCAAAACCTGCCTTTCCACATATCCTTCAGGCTTGCCCAATTGGGATAATCCGGATTTTTCAAGTTCCAATTGATGCAAATCCAACATGCCATCAAGGGTGTTTTTGGAAAGGTTTTTGAAAAACTCCTTTCCGAGATTCAGACCCTCAGGTATTTTATTTCTCAGGATCAAACCCTCTACCTTTTCCATGATGAAAAAAGGTGCACCGATCACTGTTTCATCCTCGCAGCATAGGACAGGTTTTGGGATTTTCTCATATCCGGCTTTATCCAAAGCTTCCAAGATCCGGTATTCCCTGACCATGTCGTGTGCCTTACTGATTTTCATGCCCAAGGGAGGCCTTCTCAGCACAAATTCACCATCAGGAGAATTGATCAAAAAAGTAAGGTTGGAATAACCTCCTTTAAATTGGGAGATCACTGTGCTTTGGGGATCGAGATTCAGTTTTGTCTCTAAATATGGAAATAGGTTTTCAAGACCTTGAGGTTCTTTGTTCATTCTTGGGAATAGTTTTTTAGGATTCTTTTTGCCAAAACTGATTTATGTACCTCATCAGGCCCATCGTAAATCCTCGCACCGCGCTCATGTCTGTACCAGAATGACAGCAAAGTATCATCGGTAATTCCCAAAGCGCCATGTACCTGAATGGCTTTGTCTAGGGTAGTCATCAAGACATCTGAAACAAAGAACTTGATGGTTGAAATGTCCTCCTTGGCTGCTTTGGCGCCTTCCTGCTCGATCTTGTGGGCCGTCATCATGACCAAAAGGCGGGAAGCTTTGATGGAGGCAGCGGCTTCGGCAATCCAGTTTTGGATGGTTTGTTGTCCGGCTAAAGGCTTACCGGGATCCAATTGTCTGGACAAGGCACGCTTGCACATCAGTTCCAAAGTACGCTCACAGATACCGATCCAACGCATGCAATGATGAATTCTTCCCGGTCCCAACCTTTCCTGTGCCAAGGCAAATCCCTGTCCTTCTTCTCCGATCAGATTGCTGACTGGAACCCTACAATCTGTAAACATCACTTCACCATGAGAAAGGTAATCTTCCCCGACATCTCCCATGATGGGAATGTTTCTCAGCAATTTATAGCCCGGATTATCCAAGGGGACCAAAATCATGCTTGCTCTTTGGTATGGATTGGGATGGTTGGGATCGGTCACCGCCATCACAATTGTGAAATCTGCCCCATCAGCCGCAGTGGTAAACCATTTATGGCCGTTGATGACATATTCATTTCCTTCACGAACAGCAGTTGTAGAAAGGTGAACCGGGTTGCTGCCGGGATTATTGGGTTCAGTCATGGCAAAGCAGCTCCTGATTTCGCCTTTTTGGAGGGGAACAAGGTATTTTTCTTTTAACTCCTTGCTTGCAAAACGGTGCATCAGTTCCATGTTTCCGATGTCGGGTGCATTGCAGTTGAAGATATAATGCCCAATGGGGCTTTTTCCCAGGACCTCAGAAATGCTCGCAAACTCAGTCAAATCCAAACCCAATCCACCGTCTTCTTTGGAAAGATGAGGGGCAAACAGTCCCTCTTTTTTTGCCAATTCCCTCAAGGCTTTCAATCTTGGCAAAGCGGCTTTGAATGAACCATAAATCGCTTCCTGTTCAAGTGGTTCCACATGTACCTTGAGAAATTCCTGGTAACGTAGTACCAATTCATGTACCTCTTTGGAGGCAAATATTTTGTTGAATTCCATAAATACAAATTTAGATGGTAAAGCCTCCGTCTGCGGTCAGTGTGGCTCCGGTCGTATAGGATGAGGCTTTGGAAGCTAAAAACAGTGCCATGGCACCGATTTCCTCGCTGGTTCCAACCCGTTTTATCGGAAGTGCTTTCATCATGTGCTCCATAATTTTATCATTGCTCCAAAGGGCCTCGGAAAATTTGGTTTGGATCAATCCCGGACAGATGGTATTGACCCGGATTTTATGGTCTCCCCATTCTTTGGCATATACTTTTGAGAGGGAAATCAAGGCAGCCTTACTGACACTGTAGATTCCCAATCCTTGTTCAGGAGAAATACCGCCTATTGAACTGATGTTGATGACTGCCGCACCGGAAGATGCTCTCAGATATGGGAAACATAAATTCATCAGGTAAAAAGGGGCTTTGACATTGACATCCATGATTTTGTCAAAAGCTTCAGGAGTGGTATTATGTACCGGACCAAAGACAGGGTTTACCGCTGCATTGTTGACCAAAATATCGATTTGCCCATATTTTTCAATAGTCTGCTTGACCAGGCTATCCATTTCTTCCATACGGCCTACGTTGCAGGCAATGGCAGAAACCTCATAACCTTTTCCCCTAAGTTGGTCGGCCATTTCATCCAATGCGTCCTGCTTTCTACTGCTGATGACAACCTTGGCCCCCGCGGCTGCAAAAATCTCTGCAATACTGAAACCTATGCCTTTGCTGGCACCCGTAATGATGGCTACTTTGTTTGCCAATGAAAATAATGCTGATAAATCCATAATTGTTATTTGGGTTTTTGATGATGACAAGTTAAAAATTATAGGCTTTAATGGCTACCAAGACTCGAAAAATATTATGCATACCGAGTATTTTTTATAACTTCATTCCTCAAAAGAGAAAATAAATCCACCATAAGAGAATATGAAACAAGTAGTTTTTCATCAAACAGGGCTTCCTTCAGAAGTATTGCAACTTGAGGATGTACCCATGCCGAATCCAAAGGCACACGAAGTAAGAATCAAAGTCACAGCCAGAAACATCAATCCCTCAGACATCATGTTTGTCAGGGGTATGTATGGCATCACCCCAAAATTACCGAGCAGCGCAGGTTTTGAAGCTGCGGGAGTAGTGGATGCATCGGATGAAAGCAACTCAATACCCGTAGGAACCAGAGTGATTTTTACGGCTATCGGAACCTGGAAAGAATATGTGTGCATTCCTGCAGCATTGGTAATTCCGACTCCGCAGGGCATGACCGATGAAGTGGCATGTCAGGCATTTGTCAATCCATTGACTGCATTTGGAATGATTGAAACAAGTGGATTGAAGGAAGGTGATTGGTTGCTAATCACTGCAGGAGCTTCGGCTTTTGGCAAACTCGCCATCCAAATGGCACACCAGAAAGGCATCAAAGTCGCCTGCACAGTACGTAGGGATGAGCAAAAGGAAATGCTTCAAGATATCGGGGCAGACCTTGTCATCAATACAGAGAAAGAAAAACTTCAAAAAGTGATTGCCGAACATACAGGAGAAGGTGTTTCTGTGGTATTTGATGCAGTAGGAGGGATTCTCGGTGCCAAAGCCATCGCAAGCTTAAAAACAGGCGGAAAAATGATGGTTTTTGGATTGTTGAGCTTGGAAAATATTCCTTTGAATTCCGGCTTATTGATTTTCAAAAACCTAAAAGTTGAAGGGTTTTGGTTGACAACCTATATGGAAAGTCTGAGTGCCGAGCAAAGAAAAACCGTATTCAAAACTGTGTTTACCTATCTTCTTTCCAATAAAGTAAAGGTGGATGTTCAGGATTCTTTTCCTTTGGAGCAATTCAAAGAAGCCCTTGAAGCTTATGAACAAGGTGGAAGAAACGG
>NZ_CDSBKL010000345.1:0-4456 GCF_977115555.1 Aquiflexum sp. | reverse complement strand
AAGACTTAGAATGATAATCAAAAATCCAAGTTTGCAGTCCCTACAACCCGAAAACGCGAAGCAGACAACCAAAAAATCCAGTTTCCAGTCTCCGTTTTCAGTGTGCAGTCCCGACAGCCCGACAACGCGAAGCAGACAACCTCTAGAACAAAGTATCATGTACCAAGTACCAAGTCCCCAACCCGACAACGCGAAGCAGATAACATGACAACGCGAAGCTGACAACCATTAAAACAACTAGAACAATTACAACCAAGAATTCCAGTCTCTAGCGCCCCCTCCTACACCCTAAACTTGGCAAAAAACTTATCCAGCCACATAGAAGGCTTCTTTTCATCCTCGGAATCTTCGTAATAGTTTCCGGTTACTTTGTTTTTCTTCATATAAGAATAATTATAGCCATAGCCATAATTGTAACCTCCAAAATCATAAACATCTCCTCCTGCTCGAATTCCATTAAATACGGCATAGAAATCCCTCACCTGATCATTGGCATATAGGTCATTGATCATTAAAAGGTACCTCTTATGGGTATAATCCTGACGGATGATATATAGATTAACATCTGAAAGACGCAATAAATCAGTCGTCCCAGACAACAATCCAATTGGAGGCGTGTCCATGACCACCACATCAAACTCACCTTCCAGATAATTGAAGAACTCCGCCATTCTATCCTTTAATAACAATTCAGCAGGATTGGGAGGAATCGGTCCTGAAGGAACGATATACAGATTATCGTATTTGGTAGGGATGACAATCTCTTCTTGGGTAGACCTGTCCACCAAATAGGAGGATAATCCCACTTTATTACTCACGCCTACATAATCTGCGATTTTAGGTTTTCTAAGATCCATCCCGAGCAGAACAGTTTTCTTGCCGCTCAACGCCATAGCAGCGGCTAGGTTGAGGCTGACAAAAGTCTTCCCTTCACCGGAAACCGACGAAGTGACCAATATTTTTTTGCATTTCTTCTCACTCGCGATATAAAAAAGTGCTGACCTCAAAGACCTGAAGGACTCTGACACCAGTGCCTTGGGATGTTCGGCCACAATCATATTCGTCTCTTTGCTACTCAAGCCAATGGTTCCCAACAAGGGAATCCGAAGAGAACCTTTGAGTTGGATCTGATCCATGATCCTATTGTTGAGGTAATGAAAAGCAAGTAAAATCAATAAAGGAATGAAAAAACCCAAACCAAAGGCAAATCCATAATTCTGAGTTCTCTTGGGAAAAATCAAACTTCCCATACGCGCATAATCCAAGACTGAATTGTCGGAGACATTAGAGGCCTTGGCAATTCCAGCCTCTGCTCTTTTTTCCAGAAGGTAATTGTAAAGGTTTTCTCTGAGCTTAAACTGCCGTAAGATCTTCGTATAATCTGATTCTGTCTGAGGCAATTTGGCAAACTTACTGTCCATTTGCTCCATCTTCTTCTGGGCCTCTGCTTTTCTGCGTTCAGTATTGATAACTAGGTTGTTGATATTTTCAAAAATATTCTCCCGCAACTTGCTGATCTGTTCATCCAATACAATCACGTTTGGATGGTTTTCATTGACTACTGCCAAGAGTTTCCTCCTTTCCATAGAAACTTGTACCAAACTTTGGATCAGTCCATTCAAAAAACCGTCACTCAATCCCACTATCGAGGGGGCAATAATATCCCCGTAATCCATGGTCTTGGTACTAAGATAGGCCTGAAGGGATTGGTAATAACTCAATTCAAAATCAATATTCTGGATCATCCCCTCCAAAGCCTGAATATTCCCCAAAACCCCACCAAATTCGGAGTTGACATCCATCAGCTTATTTTCAACCTTAAAATTGAGCATAGAGCTCTCCACCATCTTCAAAGTATCTTCCAAGATGTGCATTTGGTCATCTATAAACCTCAGGGTATTTTCAGTAATCCGATTTTTTTCCTTCAGGTCAAATTCAATGTAGGAATCCATCAGCGCATTGACATAATCCCGGCCTTTCTCCACGACTTGGGATACCATGGACACCTGCAAAACCGTACCTAAATTATTGATCGGCCTCACGGTAACTGCCCTGGCATAATTGTCCAAAACATCCACAGGATTATGGATGATGAAGTACAATTTATCCCCCACTTCCATCCCCTTAGTCTGATGGACCACAAACTTGGACCTCTCTGTTTGGATGGTTTCGCCAAACTTATAGGTTTTGTTCAGAATATCCGGATCCAATGGCCTATAATTTTTGGAATTGAAGAAATCAAAAAATGTTTTGTCCTCTTGGGTCAAGGTAAATTCAGAATCTGAAATCTTTGTAAGGTGAACAGTCCCCCCCTCTGACTGATGCACTGACCAATCTACCAAAACTTTGATGGGGGATTTGTCATACAATTCTACTTCCTTGATGTTGGTAGAGGCATAGTAACTCACCTCAAAATGAAGTTTTTTAAGCGCTTCTTCAGCCAGATTTTTGGAGGTGAAAAGCAGGATGTCATTCTCAAGGTTATTGCTGCCGGAGAAAATATTGGACCGATCCAAAATCCTCACTTCCGGGGAGTTTTTTGGTTTGATCAGCACACTACCCTGCACCTGATATTCTTCCACAGAATACCTATGAAACAGAAAAACCAAAACCAAAGCGATAAATATGCTAGTTGCATACAAAGGCCAATACCTTGAGTATTTGATCAAGTAATATTTGATGTCAATCGGCTTCGCTTCCTGCTCAAACTTTGAAATATCTACTTTGCCGTCAATCATATATTGCCTCTGATTAATGCGAAAATCAATAAAAGGGAAGTAGTCACAGAAATTATCAAGCTCAAAGACGAAGAGAAATTATCTGCATTTCCGATCTGTCTGATTTTCATAGGTTCTAGATACAAAATGTCATTGGGCTGGATAAAATAATAGGGAGATGCCAACAAGGCCCTGTCATTCAAATTGATCTGATGGATTTTTGTCCCCCCATCATATTGCCTGATCAAAAACAGTTTGTTTTTCCTTGCCAAAATATTGGATTCACCTGCCAAAGAGATGGCATCAAAAATCGTTGCCCGGTTTTTCATAATTACCATAGGCCCCCCACTGTTAAACTCACCCATTGCCGTAAATCGGATACCTCCTATCCTCAGTTTAACAAAAACCTCTTCTTTGAAATAAGCCCTGATTTCTTCTTGGACTTTGATTCTAGCTTCTTCTTCACTGAGTCCCGCTATTTTTAGCCGTCCGATTTTTGGCAAGAGAATATATCCCTCTTGGTCCAAAGAGTAACCCGTAAAATAAAAAATATCTCCTGCCCCGACACCTCCTCCCCCAGCAGCCACTCCTCCTCTAGCTGATCTTGAACCCTGAAACTCAAAAGCCTTAGTCAACTCCTCATTGGAGGAGGCAAAATCAATGTCCACAATATCAAATGGCTGAAGAATATACCTGTACTCCACTTCTGCAAAGGGAATAAACTCATCTAGGTCTATGGGTTCGTTTTCAGGGAGATTTTGTAGGTAAGTAATCCTTTTGTTGCTGATACAGGAAACTGCAAAAAGTAAGAAAACAATCCAAATGGTAAGGTGCTTCATAAATGCTAAGCGGGGTCGATAAGGATTCAAATATAAATAAATTAAGTAAATATGGGAATACATTGCAATGATTCATATAATTACTCAATTTATCCCCACCACCGAGTATTTTTTTTACTCAGCTTCAGGTAATTTTTTTGAATTTTATAAATAATCCTTCCAATTCTGATCCAAAAGTTTTCGGAGAACATAGTAAGAACCTTTCCACGATCCCAACCAAACTGGCAAGTAATCTCAAAATAAAATAATTAACAATGGTAAACAGGGCAAATTCACACCTCGTCCATGAAAAAAAGTAGGGTTAAAAAATCTTCTTTGGACAATCCCTACCTAGTTTAGAAATCTTTCGATAAAAAGTCAATGCGAAAAGTCGCTTAATCACCCGATTCAAAAATAGAAAAAGACCAAACAAAAAAAAATACCCTAATTAGGGTATTTTTTTAAATTCCATTAATAATTTTCTTTATTTTAAACTATTTATCCCACTTATATGACTTTATTGACATTCAATTATATTTTATTGATTACCATATGTTGCTCCTCAGTATAATTTTCAGAATTAATTTGTATTGATTTTTTATATCATTGCCAAAACTTATAACCAATCTGATCAATTACACTTTTTTACCGACAAATCTAAGGATTACCTATCCCAACTTCCATGCAAATCCTTTTAAATCAGACAAAGAAATATCCATCAATTTTAATTTAGGAGTAAACTTTGATACACCTTATATCAATGAATATCCAGTATCAAATAATATCATTCAAAGAACAATATGTGACAAAAAATAAGATTCTGATAGCCAATTCCTTATAAACCCATTTATTTACTCTCCCTTACCAACCTCGAAGTTTCTTTCATATTCAATGAATCCATACCAAATTCTTCCCTAAGTC
>NZ_CDSBKL010000344.1:0-4469 GCF_977115555.1 Aquiflexum sp. | reverse complement strand
GGAAGAAACAAAACCTTTGAGTGCGAAATTTGCTTTAAATCATTAGGGAATATTTAAGCCCTAAAATCAAAAATTTTGCATTTTAAATGTAAATTTGTGAACTGATTTTATGCTAATTTCTGCAAGTCTTTATAATTTATGATAGCTTTAGTGATTTTATTTGAAAATCTTAACTATTAAAACTATGCCAACAAGTACCAGTACATTAAAAAAAATAGGGAGGTTGGACAGGCCAGATAATTCGGGTTCTGCCCATATGTTTCAGAATCCTATTCTAGAAAGGCTTTCAAGAACTCATATCTTAGTACCTATCACATTGTTCTTTTTGATCTCTTCGGGTTGTCTCTATTACGCAGTAACTACTACTACAATCACTTTTGGAGTTGGGATTTTGGTACTGCTTTCAGGGGTCTTTGCTTTCACTTTCGTAGAATACATGATGCACAAGCATTTTTTTCATATGGAGCCTGATACTCCTATCAAAGACAAACTACAATACAGCGTACATGGTGTACACCATGATTATCCAAGAGACAAGGACAGATTGGCGATGCCACCTTTTGTGAGCATAGCTTATGTTTTGGTTTTCTATGCTGTTTTCAGTTTCATTATGGGAGATTATGCCTTGTATTTCTTGCCTGGTTTTCTAATTGGATATTCGGGTTATTTGGGCGTCCACTATATTGTACATGCCTATCAGCCCCCAAAAAATTTTCTAAAGGTACTTTGGGTTAATCATGCCGTACACCACTACAAAGATCCGGATGTGGCATTTGGGGTGAGTTCCCCGCTTTGGGATTATATCCTGGGGACTATGCCAAAAAAAGATAAGTAATTTCGAATCCCTCTTTCTAACTGATAGAGGGATTTTTATTTGGTTCTGTTTTTGGTTGAAAACCTGCCCTGAAATCCTTTTTTAAATTCCCGGTAGGAAACAGAATCCTGAATACTCTGAAAAAAATCAGAAGGAAGATCCAACCTAGTATATCTGATAGATTCTAAGCTGTCAGTTAAAGTGAATGCCTCTTTTCCTTCATCCAAAACCTGCCAGATTCTTTCTATACCGGCGCCATTGCTCACCACCAAAAGCCTGCCTTGCATTTGATAATCATATCCAATGGGTCCTATTTGTTCATGGTGGAGTACAATCAGAGAATCGTTCACGTACAATTCGTAATAGGTCGAATCCTCTTCATATCCATACCAATTTCCAAGGATTGGATTTTTATTGCTCTTGAAATTGCAGGAAGAAAATAGGAATACAGAAACCATTCCTATCGCCAATACTTTGGAGCGGAACATCGGAGTTTTAAAAAGAAGCCACAACCTCATTTCCATTTTGGATTAGCGTTATATTTAGCCACTCAAATTACCAAATATTTGAAAATTTTCCATTGTTTTTTATGACTTCAATAGCTATTATCGGATTGGGTTGGTTAGGTGAGCCTTTGGCTATGCACCTCAAGGGACTAGGATATAATGTCAAAGGAAGCACTACCTCTCATGAAAAATTACCCGGATTACAATCCAAAGGGATCGAAACGGCATTGTTAAAATTTAATCCACACCCTGAGGGAACAGGATTCAGTAAGCTTTTTGAAACTGATGTGCTTTTTGTCAATATTCCTCCAAGGTCTAGGACAATGCCTGAGGGGTTTTATGTGGAACAAGTCAAATTTGTCAGAGAAATTGCTGTCCAATCAAAAGTGGAGAAAATCATTTTCGTCAGTTCCACTTCCGTGTATCCCGATTGGAACCAAAAAGTGGATGAATCATTTCCTTTAACGATAGAAAACACCGGGAGTCCTGGCATTTTCCGAGCGGAACAAATTCTCCAATCTGAAAAAAGATATGACTTGACGATCATCAGGTTTGGGGGACTGTTGGGAGTTGACAGGATTCCGGGGAGGTATTTTTCAGGAAAGACAAATGTCGTAGGAGACAGCCCTGTCAATTACATCCATCAGGATGATGCAGTCAGGATGTCTGCTTGGATCATTGAAAACAACCTTTGGAACGAGACTTTCAACGGAGTTGCCCCTTTGCATCCTTTGAGGAGGGATGTTTATGAAAAGAACTCCAGAGAATTGGGTTTTGCACCTCCTTTAAGCTATGCTTCCGAGGGGGAATCCATGTGGAAAGAAATCTCCTCAGACAAAATCCTGGCTACAGGTTTTCAGTTTCAGATTCCCGACCCTCTGGATTTTTGGTATTAGGCATAAAAAAAGGGATCAATCGATCCCTTCCAAATCACTCAATTCCAGCCACCTCATTTCGAGATTTTCCAATTCTTTCTCAATTTTTTGGATTTGTTTTGCCCAATCGATTATCAGCTGATGGTCTTCCGAACCGGTATTGATTTTGGAAACCAAGCTATCTTTCTCCTTAGTCAGGGATTCGATTTTGGCATTTGTTTCTTCGTATTCCTTTTTTTCTTTAAAGCTTGCTTTCGGTTTGCCGGGATCGTTATTTGTTTTTTCAGCTTTGGGAGCGTTAACCGTTTTTTCTTCTTTTTTGACAGTTTTCTCTTCTTTTTCCCACTCTCTGAAATCGGTATAATTTCCGGGAAAATCTTTGATGATCCCTTCGCCTTCGAAAACAAACAAGTGCTCAACCAGCCTGTCCATAAAATACCTGTCGTGGGACACGATGATCAGACAGCCCGGAAAATTATCCAAGAACTCTTCCAAAGTATTCAGGGTCACAATGTCTAGATCATTGGTAGGTTCATCGAGAATCAGGAAGTTGGGACTCTTGATCAGGATCATCAGCAGCTGCAATCTTCTGCGCTCGCCACCGCTCAGTTTGGCGATTGGCGTATGTTGTTGTTTGGGAGGGAAACCGAATTTGGTCAAGAACTGAGAAACAGAAATCGTGGCGCCACCGGCTACAGTTACCACTTCTGCCACTTCCTTCACGATGTCCAACAATCTCTTCTCTTCGTCAAAACTGTCTTCCTCCTGTCTGTAATAGCCGATGGCGGTCGTTTGGCCTATGCTGATTTTTCCGCTGTCGGGGGGAAGCATTCCTGTGATCATATTGAGAAAAGTGGTCTTTCCGGCACCGTTTGGACCTACTATCCCGATTTTATCACCTTTTTTGAAGGTATAGCTGAAGTCTTTGAGGATTTTCTTATCCTCAAAAGATTTGTTGAGTTTTTCTATTTCGATGATTTTGTTGCCAAGCCTTTGGGAAGTGACTTTGAGTTCAATCTCTCTTTCCTCTTTTTTCATAAAGGCTTTTTCTTTTGTTTCCTCAAAGGCATCCACCCTGTATTTGGCTTTGGTACTTCGGGCCTTAGGCTGCCTTCTGATCCAATCAAGTTCTTTCTTGTAAAGGCTTTTTGCTTTCTCCTGTTCGGTGGCTTCAATCTCTCGCCGTTCTTCTTTCTTTTCCAGAAAATAACCATAGTTGCCCATATACCTGTGGATGCTGCCGTTATCCAACTCAAGGATTTGATTGGTGACTTTCTCCAAGAAATACCTGTCGTGCGTCACCATAAAAAGCGCAAGGTTGGCTTTGGAAAGATAATCTTCCAGCCATTCTATGGTCTCCAGATCCAGGTGGTTGGTAGGTTCGTCCAACAGCAAAAGATCAGGCTTTACCAGAATGGCTTTTGCCAAAGCGACGCGCTTCCGCTGCCCGCCACTCAGGTTGTTGACTGCCATTTCGGTATCGTGAAGGCCGAGTTTGCCTAGTACTTCATTGATTTGGTATTCAAAATCCCAAGCCTGAAGCGTATCCATTTTTTCAAAAATCTTCTGCATCTCATCGCCGTTGTCCTTGCCATGTTCGGCATCCAACATCGCTTTGTGATACTGCTCGATCACCTGCAGAGTCTCGTTGGTACTGCCGTCAAAGATGGTCTGAAACACACTGAGATTTCCCGAAAAGACCGGATTCTGGTGTACGTAAGCCACTTTGACTTGTTGGTTGATGGCTACATTGCCGGAGTCGGCGACTTCCTGTCCCATAATGATTTTCATCAAAGTGGACTTTCCTGCCCCATTGATCCCTACTAGGGCAATTTTTTGGCCTTGGTCTATGCCGAAGGAAATGTTCTGAAAAAGTTTGCGCTCGCCAAATGACTTGCTGAGGTTTTCTACTGATAGGTAATTCATGCCGCAAAGATAGAAGGAAAAGGTTTTAAAGTTCGTAGGTTAAAAAGTTTTAAGATTCAGATGCGTCTCGGGGCCGACTAATCAATTTTTTTTCTTTTTTTTGGTAAATATAATATTGAAAAAAAGATTATATAGAATTATTGCTCAAAATTGAATCAGAACCGAATTTTTTTCAATTTTGTGGTTTTTCTCCACTTCTATTCGCTTTATCACTCCATCATGCGGTGATTTTAAAATATTTTCTTGGTGGTCCGGAGTTGGATTCCATCCAGTAATAATCGAGTAGTTCAGCATTTTTTAGTCTGGTGAGAAGGGGATAGAGCGTGCCTTCCACAACGACCAGATTTG
>NZ_CDSBKL010000343.1:0-4488 GCF_977115555.1 Aquiflexum sp. | reverse complement strand
AAAAACACATGGGGTAAATGTTACCAATATACCTGCTAATAAAGTTCCTAAAAATAAAATCCATAGACTAATTTCTTCTTCTTTTAATTCTTCTTTAGGTTCATTCTTTATAACACTTTTAGATATTAAACTTTCTTGATTTGAAAGGTTTTTTAAAGAATTAACTTCGGTTGTATCAATTGGAGATATAGCTCCCTCTACAAAATTTTTGTCTTCTTCTACTTGATTTTTTGGTAATTTAAACGTAAAAACTTTATCTTGTTGAATACATTGTTCTTTACATGCTTGGTATTCTAAATATACTTTTACTTCCTTTAAATTTGAATTTGAAACTTTTATAACTTGCTTAAATTGAGCTGTTTCTGCAAAATAATATTCATCAACTTCAAAAATATCGTTGAATACTTTTTTGTACGGACTTTCTTTTGTTTTCCCGACTAAAGTAAAATTTCCTTTGGCATTTTTATAATCAAAAAAAGCGGGCAAGGCTCCTCCTTCTGGTGTAAATTGAGAATATATATGCCATTCCTTTTCAATGGTTGCATCCATAATTAATTCAAACTCATTGTCTGATAATTGTTTTACTGACGTTTTCCATTTTACCGGATCTAAAATTTGTGCTTGTGTAATCGTAAAAGTTGAAAAAAGCCAAACGATAGCGGCACAGATAATCAGAAAACGATGCTTTTTGTTTTTCATGGTTTTTGGGAAAAGGGCCAATCGATGCAGCCCTTGTATTGGATTGATATCAGGACTGATGCAGGTTTGGCTTGGATGGGTTATTACATAGTTTGGTTTCAAAGCTTACGGGACGATCGATTTCTACAGCGATTGGGTTTGGCCTATCGGATTTTTTGAATTTTAATTGAACAAAGCGACTTCGTAGATTCCAGGAATGCCCTCAAAATCCGTGATTGTCAGTTTCACCTTTTTGGAGCTCACTTCCGGAAGGTTGATTTCCGACTTTTCCCCGATCGATGACCCTTGATGGATTTTTACCCAATTTTCGCCCCCCAGTATATGGATTTCATAGGCCTTGATGGAGGTGCCTCGTTCATATAGAATTGCCTTTTTGATACTTTTAGCTTCACCCAAGTCAATTTCAATCCAAGGATTCTGGTCTGTGGTCTCCGGCTCCCAAAACGACCCTGCCCAGTCTCCGTTTGTGATGGAGCTCAACTCCACCCATTGGAAATTTGACCAATGTCCATCAAGGTTGGAGGATGCAGTAACCGGTTTTTTGTAGGAAAGGGAATTGGCACTGATGTCGATTGGATCGACGGCCATGATGTCGCTTTCATATTCCAGTTCGATGATCGTATGGAGAGGACGTATTTCCAGAATGTCCAATTCAATAGAATAACCCGATTTTTCCTTTTTCAGCCGCAAATTGCCGCCATCTGAAAGTTTGCATGATTTGAGATCAATCCCCAGGTCGGGAATCTCGATTTTGGTGGAATTTCCGTTCCACTGCAACACATGCAGATAGGCCATATTTGCTTTCCTCGTGCTCACGCCCCAATCTGTCGGCTTAAATGGACCACCCCGTGTACCGTAAATGGAAAAGCCATATTTTTTCATCCAGTCGCCGATTTCCTGCAGCCGCTCCACCTGCAGGGGTTCTATTGAGCCATCCGCCTTGGGGCCGATATTCAACAAGAGATTGCCGTCGCCTCCCGCGGAGCGGACAAGCGTTTGCAGGCACTGTTCCAATGACTTTACCTCATCGTTTGGCTTCCATGCCCATTGGGTAGCGATGGTCATGCAGGTTTCCCAAGGTCGGTCGATCTGAAAATTCCCCACCCGCTGTTCCGGAGTGTCAAAATCTCCTTTTGCCCCTGTTCTGTTGTTTACAAGAATTCCGGGTTGCACTTGTCTAATCCGGTCGATTACACTTTGTCCCCTGATCGAATCAAACTGCTGTGGGACATCATACCACATCAGCAACAGTGGACCGTACTTTTCGATGATCTCTACCGATTGGTTTTTTAGGTATTCCGTGTACCTGTCAATATTGGATGTTTCACGGACTACAGTGCCTCCAGGACTCGTCAAGGGAAAATCGGGGTGATGCCAGTCACAGGTGGAGTGGTAGAAGGCCAGAGGCATACCATGTTTTTTGCAGGCTGCGGCGAGTTCGGCCATGACATCACGACCAAAGGGTGTGTTCATGATGTTGTAGTCGTTGTAACGGGTATCCCAGTTGGAAAAACCGTCGTGGTGCTTGGAGGTAAAGACCATGTATTTCATGCCCGCAGCTTTGGCAAGAAGCACCCATTCTTCTGCATTAAAATTCACCGGGTTGAACCGAAGGTAAAGCGAGTCGTATGTCGGAATCGGTACTTCAAGTCCTCGCGACCAGCCAATCTCCGTCCCGACCTCAGTCACAGGCCCCCAGTGGATGAACATCCCAAAGCGTGCGTCTTTCCACCACTCGAGCTTCTCCGCATGATCTTCAGGGAAGATTGGGTCATTTTGGATGGCTGGTTTGCAGGAAATACAGCATATCAGCACGACGAAAATATATAAGAGCAATTTTGGGTTTATTGTCATGTTCGAATCTTGGTCTATTGTATCAATGCATGGCTCCAAACTGAATTTGAAGCATGTTTGTGCCTCTATCTATGCCAAATACTTAAAGGATACTTTATCCGATTATCTGGATTTTCCATTCTCTTGTTTTGAATGGTGTATACCGCCAATTCACCGGAGAAAAGCCCTCGGCTCCACCATTCAAACTTGGATGTTCCCTGTACCTTGTTACAGAAGCGACGTGATATACAAAAGTAAATTTCCATACCATTTACTTTTTATACATTTGATGTAAAGATTTATACTATTACGACTTAGTGATCAAATCTTTTCGATTGGTAATCGACCTCGTTTATGTGAAATATCGAAAATTCAAACAAATGAATATTGACACAGCCAATAACTTATTCAGCTTTCAGCTCCGGAATATTGCACTTTTGAGATTTGATAAAGATGAGGAGTATAAGGAGGTGATCAGTCCGTTTTCAAGAATATACCTAATCAATGAAGGAAGTGGTTCTTTGGAAATCGGGGGTTCGGTTGTTTCCTTAGAGCCGGGCTATGTTTACCTTATCCCAAGCTTTGTATCCTGCTCCTATTTTTTCCAAAAAGGTCTTTCCCATTTCTATGTGCATTTTAGTATTGATCATCCCAGTGGATTAAGCCCTTATCTGTTTTATTCTGTTGTTCATAAAGTGAAGGCAAACGAACTGGATTCTTTACTTTTCCAACGGCTATTGGGCATCAATCCTGATCTGGAACTTCCCCATCACGACCCAAACGTGTACCAGAAAAAATTATGGTTGAACAAAAAGACAGTGTTCCGCACAGCGAGTAGCCATCTCGAAACGGTCGGGATTTTGTCGCAAATTTTCTCAAGATATACCGAAATCGTAGATGGCAGCAATCTGAATGATATGCTGCGGCACAATCTTGACAAGATTTTATTGCATGTGCAGGTCAATATCAACAGGCCTATCAAGGTAAAGGAGCTTGCAGATATCGCATGCTTTTCGAAAGACCATTTTTCGAGGTTATTTAGGTCAATCGTGGGTTTTTCACCCGGAGATTATATTTTGCAAAAGCGACTTGAAAAAGCAAAGTTTCTTCTGCTTTCCACCAATCTCCCCCAAAAAGAAATTGTTGAGCTTACCGGCTTCAATAGTATCCCCTATTTTTCGAGAATATTCAAGAAATTCTCAGGATGTACTCCCGATTCTTATAGGAGAAAAAGGGGATAGAAGTTTTTCAGACTAATTCTCAGCTGCTTTTGGGCGCTACGCGAGGCTCAGGCAGCGGTGAATCACTCACGATTTCCCGTCAAAAAGAACGCAGGGGATATTTGGAAAGAGCTGATTACAAACTTTCGAAAGTTGATTTACCTCCTTCCCGCGGGAGGATTTAGGATTCTAAGCCATTAAAGGCGGAGTCAGTTCCCGTCCGCTGTCATTGATCCGCTTCGCCCCGTCGCGACGGTAAGCCCACTCGATCCTTAAACAAGGTTATGGATGTGTTGCTCTCTTTTGTAAATTTCCTTACCCACTCTATTGATGTGGTCTAGAAATTCAGCGTTGCTTATCTTATCATAGATTGAAACATCAAATTTGTAGCCATTTTCCACTTTCCTAGACATATAACTAAAAACCTATAAATCCAATCCATTCACCTAAATTTTGGATTGAAAAAATTCATTGGGAAAAGTAAGGACGCGTGAAAAAACTTGCCTTAACCACTGTCGCACTATGATAAATCCCGATTGTTATGCCAGGTTTTTATTTCAATTTGATCCTTTTTTGAGTCATTTTTCCATTGTCGGATCTGAATTCTAACACGAGTTCATTTTCGTCCTTTTCAATATTTTCGAACAAATCTGTCAATCTCATAACTTGGTTCTTACCCAATGAATTTTCGATTTGGTTAGATTCGAATTTCATAGTGTACATTTTATCAGTCATA
>NZ_CDSBKL010000342.1:0-4508 GCF_977115555.1 Aquiflexum sp. | reverse complement strand
TTCAATGGTACTGGATATGGATTCACTTTTCACAACTTGATTGCGCTCATAGGTTTTTCTACTGCAGTTGTACTAGCTATGTTTAATTCAAGAGAATATAAAAAACATGCTAGGTGGATGATTTCTTCAGTCTTTTGGATTCTCCAACCAGCAGCAGGCAGATTGTTATATTTTGTCCCAATTGCATTAAATGATGGTGTTTCCCCCTTTAATAGATTAAGCGTCTGGTACTTCAGTGTTTCTTTGACCTTAATTCCTTTATTGATTATAATCTTTCTTGACTATCGCAAGGAAAAGGTTGTCTATCGTTCGTACTTATTTGTCTTTACTGGAGCTGCCATTTCAACAAGCCTCTTTTCGTTTATGCAAAAGGCAGAATGGTGGATAAGCTTCTGTAAAACAGTAATAGGTCAAGGACTTTAAATATAATCTTTCGCTAACATTCGCTAAAAATCCATAAGCTTATGGGCTATTTGCAAAGAGCGGTTGAATTAGAAAATTTTAAAAGAAATTTACAAAGGCCAAGCCTATGGATTTTAGCTTGAGCGTTAAATTCTAACCAAACCTCAAAACCACACTGATATGGAAAAAAAGAATTACAACGAAATGACAGATGAAGAACTGTTGGTCGAAAGAAAGGAACTAAATAAATCTAAAATCTTTCATGCAAGCGCAATTGGATTTCTTGCCGGAATCCTCATTTTCGGATTGATAGGTTGGGGTCTATCTGAGGAAAAACGCTTAGGATTTTTTATACCCATGTTGATACCAATAGTTTTCATTTACAAACTGGTTAAGAATCCAAAAACAAACAAGGATTTGGAGGAAGTCTTGAAAGAACGCCGCCTGAATTGAGGTTTTAATCCAATACCTTTCTGCATCTTTCGACCACCGCTATTCGCATGCAATTTTCCTGATTGCCAACCATGATCCAAAACCACTATGGAAAAAAAACTGATTGACAATAAGCCTTTTGTTTCTTACACAAGGAAGTCCTTTGGGGAGGAAGAAATGAAAACCCGAAGTCGGAATTTCTATGAATGGATGGATACCCGCAGGACGGTCCGTGACTTTTCGGATAGACCCATTCCTGAAAGTGTGATTGAAAACCTGCTTCTTGCGGCTTCCACGGCACCTTCGGGTGCGCACAAACAGCCGTGGACTTTTTGTGTGGTCAAGAATCCTGAAATAAAAAAGCAAATCCGGATCGCGGCGGAAAAAGAGGAAAAAGAAAGTTACGAAAACAGGATGTCAGAGGAATGGCTTAAGGATTTGGCACCTTTGGGAACAGATTTCAACAAGCCTTTTTTGGAAACGGCGCCCTATCTGATTGTTGTTTTTAAGAGGATCTATGAGTTTGAAAACAACAAAAAACATCAAAATTATTATGTGACCGAAAGTTGTGGCATTGCCTGCGGGTTTTTGCTTACAGCAATCCATGATGCCGGTTTGGTGGCTTTGACCCATACGCCAAGCCCGATGAATTTCCTGTCCAAAATCCTCCAGCGTCCCGAAAACGAGAAGCCTTATTTACTCATTCCTATTGGATATCCCGCAGAAGAATGTTGGGTTCCTGACATAAAGAGAAAGGAACTTTCGGAGATTTGTGTTTGGGTATGAAGTAGATTTTTCGTTTGGTTACTTTCATGATTTTTTTAACTCTTTTTGAAACAATCCCTGGAGATTGGGGGCTGTGGTAGCCTATTATGCAGTATTGTCTTTACCGGGATTGCAGGTTGTGGAACAATTCGGTTGGTGCCTTTTCGGGTATGGAGATTGTTCAGAGTAAAATTACAGGGCAGATATCGGATGCAATAGGTCCTAGCGCCGCAGAGTCGGTAGTGGCTTTGGGTGTCTTATTCTTGTTTGATCTTATTCTATGGGGCGGTATTTACCAGGGTGTATGCGGAGAAGTATGAGGCGGCGGATCATCCTTCTGATTTTGCGATGAAAGTCGTCGAAAAAGAAATCATCATCGAGAAAGGAAACGAGGAAATAGAGACCGAAGATTGACAATTTGAACTATAAAGGAATAAATTACCTTATGGTAGAATAAATTATGTTTTTTTGAATCCTTATCAATAAGGAACATTTTTTTATTAAAATTTTACAAATTAAACTAGGGATGAGTCAGATAGGTAATAGTGGGATGGGTGCCGTCGTAGGCGAACATGGTGTGACGTTTAGGGTATGGGTACCCAATGCCAACAGTGTTTTCGTCATGGGCAGTTTCAATGGTTGGAAAGACGATGAATTTCCCTTGGAACATGAATATGATGGCTATTGGGCAGTGCATTTGGATGCAGCAATTGAAGGAGCGGAATATAAATATATCATCCACAACGGGGATTATAAAATTATCAAAAACGACCCTTATGCAAGGAAAATGACCAACAGTGTGGGGAATTCCATTGTCATAGACCTGAGAAAAGACTGGGAAGACCATCAGTTTCAAATTCCTTCCTTCAATGAGCTTGTGATTTATGAGATGCACATCGGTACTTTCAACAGGGAGGGAAAAGAGGAAGGACAAGCCGGCGATTTTTACACAGCTGTTCAAAAACTGGATTATATCAAAGAGCTTGGAATCAATGCCATCGAAGTGATGCCGGTTATGGAATTTGCAGGGGATAATTCCTGGGGATACAATCCTGCCCATCCTTTTGCTGTCGAGTCCGCTTATGGCGGGCCTGATGGCTTGAAATATTTTATCCATGAAGCCCATATCAGGGGAATAGCTGTGATTTTGGATGTTGTTTATAACCATTTTGGACCTTCGGATATCGATTTATGGCAGTTTGATGGTTGGCAGGAAAATGATCTCGGAGGAATATATTTCTACAATGACTACAGGGCAAATACACCTTGGGGTGAAAATCGCCCTGATTACGGAAGAAAGGAAGTTAGGAATTACCTTAGGGACAATGCCATGATGTGGCTCGATGACTACCAATGTGATGGACTGAGGTTTGATGCCACGGCAGTCATCAGGTACCTGGACAGCGAAAACAGCAACAACAAAGCCGAGCTTGAAGATGGATATAATTTTTTGCAGGAATTGAACGGGGAGATCAGGGATGTTTTTCCCCATAAAATCCTGATCGCAGAGGACCTCAAAGCAGATCCTGTGGTCACTTCCCCAGTGATGCTCAACGGGCTTGGCTTCCATTCCCAATGGGGTTTGGGATTTGCAAACCAAATCAAAAGGGTTTTATTGGAAATCGAAGATCAGCACCGCAACCTTCAGCTTGTAGTGGAATCCCTCTTTTTTGCTTTCAACAATGATGTCTTCCAAAGGATAATCTTCACCGAATCCCATGATGAGGTAGCCAATGGTTCATCGCGTCTGCCGGAAGAAATACAGCCCGGAGAGGCGGATGGAGAATATGCCAAAAAGAAATCCACTCTTGGAGCCATTACGCTGATGACCGCACCTGGAATCCCGATGTTGTTTCAGGGTCAGGAATTTATCTCCCACGGATATTTTCAAGATACTGAAGGCTTGGATTGGGGCCGGCAATCGGTGTATAACGGGATATCAAATATGTACCGTGACCTGATCGGGATGCGAAATGGAAGGGATGAAGAGATGGTGGGACTGACAGGACACCTGACCGAAACCTTGCACTTCAACCAAGAAACTTTGGTACTGGTCTATAGCCGAATCCATGCCGATCACCGAGACCACCCGGTAATCATTGTCCTTAATTTTTCGAATCAAACCTATCAAAACTATAAATTCGGAATGCCTGTAGGGGGCCAATGGAGGGTTAAGTTCAACAGTGGATGGCAAGGTTACGACGAGGATTTTTCAGGGACGGAGATTACCTCAGTTTCTGCAAAAGGTCCTTTTGAAGGAAAACCCCACTCGGTTTTGTTAGATATTCCTTCATTTGGCGGGATTATTCTGATCAGGTAAATAACTTACTTCCACAAACCTCTTTTTTTCTCCCTGGCTTCTTTTTGAAGTTTGACAAAAAGATCTGCATACTTGACATTTGGGGGGATGGTCATCACTGAGGCATAACCGTTTTTGATCAGGTGGGCATTTAAAAACGTGCCATTTTCGAGGTATACATAAGCGAGTGTTCGTTTGTATCTGTCGTATTTGCTGACATCATACTCTAACCTGACTTTTTTTTCCGTCAGGATTCCCTCAAGATAGGCTTTGGATTCTTTGCCATAAAAGCCGATATCCTTCTTGCCTGTTTTTCTTGATTCCGGTGCATCCACCCCGATCAGCCTGATTTTTTCATTTTCCCCTTTGGCATTGATGATCCAAAAAGTATCCCCGTCGACGACTTTGGACACTTGATACCATTTGCCTGAGGTTTGCGCAGCGAGATGGCTGATTGATACCAAAATGAAAAAAAGTAGATGGAGAAAATGTTGGGTTTTGAGCATTTGCGAAAATAGGGGAATTTATCTAAGTGCGAAGTATAAAGTAACAAGTATCAGGAACCAAGTTCAAAGTATTGAGTACCAAGAAACAAGTACCAAGAAACAAG
>NZ_CDSBKL010000341.1:0-4513 GCF_977115555.1 Aquiflexum sp. | reverse complement strand
TAAATGGAGTGGGAGTGAGGTTCTCTGTCTGAATCCTCACATTTCTGAAATAAGTTTTATTGCCCTCGTCTTCAGGATTGCTGATACTGTGCACCTGAAGTCCTATAAATCCTTTGGCATCCATGTCATCCACCACATAGGCCACTTCCTGTCCGTTTACCCAGGTTTTGATCTCTTTTCCAATCGCTTCAATCCGGTAAGAATTCCATTCTCCCATCTTAAATGCTGACTTGGCTGCAGGATTCAAATCCAACGGATACAACCAACCTCTTCTTGCCTCATCATACAATCCTCCGGACCAAGCACGGTCTGTTGGGTCCGCTTCGATCTGATATCCGAATACCAAACCCTTTCCTTCTCTGCCTGCAGGATCATATTGACCACGGGCCATGATGCCTGAGTTGCTGGACAGGTTATCAATTTTGAGATCCAGTTCCAAAATGAAATCTCCATATTCCTGTTCCGTCACCAAAAAAGTATTGGGAGTATTGGCTTTTGCATATCCCACAACTTCCCCATTTTCAACTTTGAATTCAGCCTCCCCACCCAAGGTCTTCCAACCTTCAAGATTTTCGCCATTGATGAGATCAGTCCAACCTTCTTCTGATTTACCTTCCTTTTGCTGACAGGAAAAAGTAGCAGCAAAACAAAATAGAAATAATAATTGAAAGGCTTTTTTCATTTTGATAAGGGGTTTGTTTGGGATACCAAAGTCCTTAAAAACAAGGTCATTTTCAAGGTGACAGAGGTCTAATTTACGCAAACGATTTCGAGTTGACATGATTTTCAACTTCGATAATCCAATTTAAAAAATTAGAAACAATTAAATTCCTCACAATTGACAAATGGGCAATTCATCGTTTGAGGCGAAATGTTTAAATGATGTAAAGGCATCCAAAATCCACTTACATTCTTTTGGGAATATCTTTCTTTTAGTTTGCCTTGGTTTCTGTTATATTGAAATCCAATCCATAGAATTCTTGTTAACAATCCTCCCAAAATAAAACCTATGAAAACCAAATCTCTAAGTTTTTTAAATTTCATCCTGATATTTCTTTTAGGATCATATTCACCATTATTTGCACAGCAGGTAAATACCAAACCCATACTTTCCCCATGGGCCGAAAATGTGGATTCAAATGCACCTCTTCCTGAATATCCCAGGCCGCAAATGGTCAGAGGAAATTGGAGAAATCTCAACGGGCAATGGGATTATGCCATCCTTGAAAAAGGAAAACCATCACCGTCTTCTTTTGACGGAAAGATTACATTGCCGTATCCCGTCGAGTCCTTCCTTTCGGGCGTAACCAAAGCTGTCGGTGCAGAAAATGAATTGTGGTACAGTAAGGTCATACAAGTGTCAAATTCTGAAAGAAAAGGAAGGGTATTGCTTCACTTTGGAGCGGTGGATTGGGAATCAGAGGTTTTTGTAAATGGAAAATCTGTAGGAAAACATCAGGGTGGATACGATCCTTTTTCATATGACATCACAGATTTTTTGGTAAAAAGTACCGACCAGAAAATCACCGTGAGGGTTTGGGATCCAAGCGATAAAGGCCCTCAGCCAAGAGGCAAGCAGGTCAACCAACCAAGAGGAATCTGGTACACCCCTGTGACCGGTATTTGGCAGACAGTATGGTTGGAATTTGTTCCCGTAGCTTACATCAGCCATGTCAAGACGACCCCGGATTGGGACAATGGGCTTTTCAAATTTTCCATAAAAACCAATTCTGTTGATCCGGGAATGAATTTTAAAATCACTGCCATGGACAAAGGTTCAATAATTGCTGAAACTTCAGGCAGTCTTGGTTCGGAAGCAACCCTCAAAATTCCCAACCCTGTCAGTTGGTCCTTAGAGAATCCCCATTTGTATGATTTTGAAATCAGTCTGATGAAGGGTAAAAAAGTCTTAGACAAAGTGACCTCCTATGGTGCTCTGAGAGAAATATCCATTACTACAGATTCCAAAGGAATGCAGCGTTTTGCACTGAATGGCAAAGAAGTATTTCATTACGGGCCATTGGACCAAGGTTGGTGGCCTGATGGCTTGTACACTGCTCCGACTGATGAGGCTTTGGCTTTTGATATCATCAAAACCAAAGAAATGGGTTTCAACATGATCCGCAAGCATGTCAAAGTGGAGCCTGCCCGTTGGTATTACCATTGTGACAAAATGGGCATGATGGTATGGCAGGACATGCCGAGCGGGGATATGGGAAACAGGTGGGAACAAAAACCGGGTATTTGGATCAAAGGAATGGACAGGGAACGTACCGCAGCATCCGAGTCGATTTTCAGAAAAGAATGGAAAGCCATCATGGATGCCAATTATAACTTTCCTTCCATTGTGGTTTGGGTTCCATTCAACGAAGCTTGGGGACAGTTTAAGACCCAAGAGATCTCCGATTGGACGAAAGCCTATGATCCTACAAGATTGGTCAACAGTGCAAGTGGGGGAAATTTTGAGCTGAAAGGTGCAAAGATCGCAGGGGATATTTTTGATATCCACAACTACCCCGATCCGGCCATGCCTTCTCCGGAAATTTATGGCAAGATCCAGATTTTGGTTTTGGGTGAATACGGTGGTTTGGGTTTGCCTGTAGAAGGACATACATGGCAGGAGAAAGACAATTGGGGATACCAAAGTTTTAAATCCAAAGAAGAATTGGAAAATAGGTACAAGCTCTTGATCCATGATTTGCTTGAATACATACCCAAAGGATTGGCTGGGGCAGTTTACACCCAAACGACAGATGTGGAAATCGAAACCAACGGCATCATGACCTATGACCGGAAAGTGATCAAGATGCCGGTCGATGTTTTGAAAAAGTTGCATAGTGAATTATATAAAAAGTAAAGGGACCGAGATGCAAAAAGCAATCAATTTAATAGCCGTAGTAATTTGTGCTGTTAATTTCCTTTCATGTTCCTCGAAAAATAAAGCCAATCAAACCCAACTTTCCGGCAATCCGATTTTCGAAGGCTGGTATGCCGATCCTGAAGCCATCATCTATGGGGATACCTATTGGATTTACCCGACTTATTCTGACAAGTTTGCCAAACAGGTTTTTATGGATTGTTTTTCTTCCAAAGACCTCATCAGTTGGACCAAACATGAAAGGATCATCGATACCACCGAAGTCAAATGGGCCGATTCAGCCATGTGGGCTCCGGGAGTGATTGAAAACAAGGGAAAGTATTTCCTTTTCTTTGCCGCCAATGATGTCCATGAGGGACAGGTCGGAGGTATCGGTGTAGCTGTTGCTGACCAACCACAGGGACCATTCAAGGATTTGATCGGGAAGCCTTTGATCAATGAAATCGTCAACGGTGCCCAACCCATAGACCAGTTTATCTTCAAGGACAAAGACGGGAGTTTTCTGATGTATTACGGAGGTTGGGGCAAGTGTAATGTGGTCAGGTTGAAGGATGATTTTACTGGTCTGCTTCCATTTGAGGATGGTGAATTTTACAGAGAGGTGACTCCTGAAAGTTATGTGGAAGGACCGTTTATGTTTATCAGGGAAGGAAAGTATTATTTCATGTGGTCAGAAGGAGGTTGGACAGGTCCTGACTATAAAGTCGCTTATGCCATAGCAGACAATCCATTTGGACCCTTTGAGCGGATAGGCGTAGTCTTGGAACAGGATCCTGAGGTGGCAACGGGAGCAGGGCACCATTCCGTTTTATTTGAACCAAATTCAGCGCAATACTACATGGTTTACCATAGGAGACCTTTAGGAGAAACGGATGGAAATCACAGGGTGACCTGTATCGACAAAATGGAATTTGACGAAAAAGGATTGATCAAGCCTGTTAAAATCACATTTGAAGGCGTTGGCGCTAAGCCTCTTCAATAAAAAATAATACTTTCAAGGCATTTAAAAATCATACATTTAAACCTAATGGTATCATACCCTTTCATTTTTAAGAAGAATTATGAACCACCAAAAGTTAGATTTTTGGTTCCAATCTTTTCGATCTTGCTCCTCATAAATTCTTGTAATGAAAAAAAAACCATTTCGGAAAAGTCCTCAACAGATTATATTAAGGCCATTCTCGGTGATGACCATGAACTCGATTCTATTTTGGTAAAAAAAGGAGAGGTGTTGATTGCTTATTCAGATTGTTATGATTGTCACAAATCAGAAAACAGGGCCAAAGGACCGGCTTTCAGGGATATTGCAAAAAGATATCCTGCAGACAAAACATACATAGAACATCTGGCCCGGCAGGTCATCCGTGGGAGCAAAGGTGCTTGGGGATATCCCGTGATGAGTCCACATCCCGATATAAAAAAAGAGGATGCAGAGGCCATGGTGACCTTCATCCTATCACTTAGAAATCAATGATTTTGCAGTTATGCATGAGGTGATATTTTTCTACCGCAATGGACGCCAAGGTTTCGCAAAGGGGAAAAAAAGAATCTAGCCTTCCCTGTTTTTGGCGAGAACTTTAATTCTCCTTTTACTTTTTCCCAGCCAAAAACCGGGGTTGCTTTATTGGTTCTTTA
>NZ_CDSBKL010000340.1:0-4525 GCF_977115555.1 Aquiflexum sp. | reverse complement strand
GGGCTTGGAGTTGCGGTTGACTTGACAATAATCAACAGGCTTGAAAAATCAGTGTCTTAGAAAGTGTAAATCCTCCGTGCTTTACCGTCCCGATAGTTTATTCTTAATAGTTTACTCAGTAATCATTCCTAAAAAAGCATCTCATTTCAATTTTTTCCCATTTTTTAAAATTTAATGTTACTTTCAGGAATGAGAATAATTGTAACAATTGTCCTGAACATGGTTCTTTTTTCAGGCTTCGGTCAAAGCTTGAAAAAAGAGGAGATAAATCAAATGGCAGATGCATACTTAGTGGATGGGGTTCATACACTTAGGGATTTTTTATCACTCTCCAATTTAGGAAGCATCCCTGCTGATATTGATCAAAATATAAAATGGTGTGAGGATGAATTTGGGTCTTTGGATTTTAAGACTTCCATCCTCTATTCCGATAGTGTCAAGTACCTTTTTGGGGAAAGAATAACCGACAAGTCCGCACCGACTGTCCTTGTTTATCTACAGATAGACGGGCAACCGGTAGATGCAGACAAATGGTTTCAGGCCAGTCCTTTTACCGCTGTTCTCAAAAAGTGTGACAATGCTGATTGTCAAGAGATAGAATGGAGTGAATTGGAGCACAAATGGGAGCCTGATTGGAAGATCTTCGCAAGATCCGCTTCGGATTCCAAAGGTCCGGCAGTAGCTTTCTTACAATCTCTGAAGATCCTCCGTCAAGAAAACATTCAATCTCCCTTCAACATCAAAGTGATCATGGATTTTCAGGAAGAACTTGGTTCCCCTACCCTACCATCACTTGTGGAGCGATACCGTGATCTATTGGCTGCCGATGTGATGCTGATCATGGATGGCACACGGCCTCCGGGAAATGTCCCCACACTCACCTTCGGTGCGCGGGGAATAGCAACCTTGAAACTTACTGTATTTGGTCCACGAAACGACATGCATAGTGGGCAATATGGAAATTTTGCTCCCAATCCTGTCTTTTCTCTTGCCCACCTGCTCGCAAGTATGAAAGATGAAAACGGCCGGGTGTTGATTTCAGGCTACTATGATGGCATTAACCTCAGTGCACAGCAAAAGGAATTGATCAATCAAGTGCCTGAGGACAGGTCTGAGTTGCTCGAATCAATCGGGATCCATCAGCCCGATATGGTGGGAGATACCTATCAGGAAGCCCTTCAATATCCTTCCTTTAATGTCAGAGGCTTACAGGCTGGATGGGTAGATGAAGAGGTCAGGACCATCATTCCTTCCAAAGCGATCGCAGAAATCGATATGAGACTGGTGATTGAAACACCGGCCGAGCGACAGATCCAACTGGTAAAAAAGCACATAGAGGCCCAGGGTTTTAAAATATTGGATTCTTTGCCTACAGATGCTGAAAGGAAACAATTTCCAAAACTTATCCGATTGGAGTCGAGAATAGGCTCGAAGCCTTTCAAAACATCACTGGATTCACCGATCGGGGTTTGGTTGGGCTTGGCAATGGATCAGGCATTGGGGGAAGGAGGCTATGTCAGGATGCAGGCCACTGGCGGATCCCAGCCAATAGAACCTTTCATTTCCAACTTGGGGATTCCCGCGGTCTCGATAAGAATATCCAATCCGGACAGCAATATCCATGCTCCAAACGAAAATCTGAGACTTGGTAATTTTCATGAGGGCTTAAGGATGTGCCTTGGGATTTTAACTCAGGCGTATGAGTGACTTACAACTGCTGATCACCTCCATTGTACTGGTTTTATTGACTGTCGGTTTTGTGTCATGGATTGGTAAAGCCAAATCCAAGAGGATCAAATTATTGTTGGATTGGTTCCCTGCAATTTTGTTTGCCTATGTGATTCCGGCAGCATTTACCCATGTGCTAAGAATTGATTTGTCCCAAGTAATACTCCATGACTGGAGCAAAACCTGGATCATTCCCTTCACCATACTTTCGGTCATGAGTGCATTGTCATTCAAACAGTTAAAAATTGTAGGCCTAAAACCCATCCTTGTTTTTGTTTCCGGCTCCTTTATCATTGCTACTTTGCCTGTGGCCCTTGTGTACATATTCGGGGTATTGGATCCTCAGAATAAGGTAATGTTCCTTGATCAGGCTTATTGGAAAGGATTGGCACCAATCGTGGGAGGTTGGATCGGCGGAAGTACGAGTCAGCTGGTCTTGAAGCAATTGGCCAATACCCCTGAGGAGTTGTTTTTATCGATTTTGGTGCTGGATAATATCCTGGTAAATGTCTGGACCATTCTCATGTTTCAATTTATCAAGAGGAGTGAAAGGATTAATCGCGCATGGGGTATTGATGGAGAAATCCCAAAGGTCGAGGCACCCAAAACCAATTCCAAGATGAGTTTATTCCAAATCAACCTGTTGACCATAAGTTGTATTTTGGCTATCATGGTACTTACTTATTTTATCCAAATGAGTTTCCTGATGAGTATTGTCACCCTTTCCATTGTCGGCATATTCTTTGGAAATTTGATTCCTGCATGGAATCACAAGCTTGTGCTGAGACTTGCAGGATTTTCAATTGTAATGATCATGGCGATCCTGGGTTTAAAACTTAATTTCTCAAACCTTTCATTACCCGTCAATCTCGTGATTTTGGTATTGATATGGCTGGTGCTTCATTTTGTTTTTATGCTTTTGATCGCCCGAATCCTCAAAGCCAACATCGCTTGGGTGGCGATCGGCAGTATGGCAAATCTGGGAGGAATTTCTACAGCTCCAGCGGTAACGGCTGCTTACAAGGAAGAACTGATGCCTCATGCGATCGTTTTGGCCATATTGAGTATGGTGACAGGCACGAGTTGGGGAATGCTGACGATTTTCTTGTTTGGATTATTGTCAGGGTGAAAAGGGATTTGAATCTGGTGCACCGGTACTGGCTACGACAGGCAGTTGGGAAGTTCAACCTCTTCAGACCCTGAAAGGGTCAAACCTTTCATTAGCCGTGGGTGAAACCCATGGAAAAATAAACGAAAGAAATCCCCCCGACCCCGAAGGGTGTCGAACTTTTTAAACTTCATAAAAAATATCTAAATTCCACTTCCCTTTACTTTTCAAAACATTCTACCCATGGGAACATATACTCAATTTATTTTCCATATCGTTTTTTCTACAAAACATCGGGAACCGACACTTCTTCATGCTGAAAAAAAGAGGCTATTTGCCTATATCCATCATTTACTTACAAATAAAAATTGTCACCTATACAGGATAAATGGTATGGAAGACCATATCCATATTTTAACCCATATGCACCCAACCATTTCAGTTTCTGCTCTTGTGAAAGACATCAAACTCGCCTCAAGTGATTTTATTAAAAGTGAAGGTATTTTTCCAAATTTTAAAGGATGGCAGGAAGGGTACAGTGCATTTTCAGAAAGCATCAAAGCCAAAACCAGGTTGGTGAATTATATCAAGAACCAAGAAGAGCATCATAAAAAGGTCACATTTTTGGAGGAATATCAAGCTTTGTTGGAAGAATATGAGATCAAATTCGATCCCAAATACCTATTGTAGGCTTGAACGGGTTTTTTATAGTGTAAGAGTTCAACCCCTTCGGGGTTGTTCTGAAATCTCCGTAATTAACATTTTCCCTAGGTTTCACCTAGGGCTATTGAGAAGTTAGACCACTTCGTGGTCGATGGGAAGACAAAACTTCTATTAAAAAATTGAAGCTTAAATGAGATTACCTTCCCACTCCCCTATTCGACTGCGATTATGAATTCCCCCCCATGTGTCCCAAGCCTTTTCATTTTTTTCAGGTTCAGATCCAGATCCAATAAGGTCAGAAGGTGCTTAACCACATAAAAAGGCTGTCTATCAGGTTGCATATGTAGAAGATTAGTTATAAGTTTAGGTAATTTTAAAATAGCCGCAAACGTTGCACTTTCTATGGCATTTTGGGTACCTAGCTCAAAGATTGTTTAAAGCAAATCGTTCTTGCTCAATGTAAAACAACAAACTACAAAGAATGAAATTCGGAAAGACAATTAAAATATTTCTAATTGACGGTGATCCAAATGGTCGAATGAGTTGTGAACTTTCCAATTGGTCAGGAAAAGCATATAAAATTCCAAGAATAAAAGTAAAAGATTGTTCTGATCGTGACGATCTAACAAGCACAGGTGTTTACCTTCTTTTTGGAAAGGATGATGACGGAAAAGATCAAGTTTACATCGGAGAAGCGGAATCAATTTTAAAAAGGCTTAACCAACAATTAACTTCAAAGGATTTTTGGAATGAAACAATTGTATTTATAAGCAAGGACGAAAATCTAAACAAAGCTCATATAAAATACTTGGAGAATAGACTACACGAAATTGCAAAATCAGCAAATCGCTATAGGGTTGACAATTCAATTATCCCGACTCAATCCTCAATTTCTGAATCTGACAGAGCCGAAATGGAAGAGTTTATTGAGTACATAAAAATGCTTGTAAACACACTCGGGCATAAAGTATTTGAAGAAAAGAGAGAATTTAAACCAAAACAAAAGCAAGAATCATTTTTTATAAA
>NZ_CDSBKL010000339.1:0-4531 GCF_977115555.1 Aquiflexum sp. | reverse complement strand
GTGTGCCAACCACTTATCATTACATTTTTTTAGTAAGCTTACTTGTTCTGACTATGTCAAAAAACCTGTATACCTCTCCAGAAAGTTCCAACCTTCTTTCGGTAAGAATATCCTCCAAAAGCTGGGTACCTGCACTCGTGATCGCAGGCATATTTACCCGAGCCCTGACTTTGTTCAGTTCAGTTCTTGCCCTGCCATCATCACCCGTTCTCTGAAAAGCTTCTGCTGCCATCAACAAAACATCTGCGAACCTGATCACTCGGTAGTTCAATGGACTCGTAAGGTCATCATCAGGTAATCCTCTTTCGTCCAATCTTTTGATGTACTTATTGTTGTAAAATCCGGTATGACCACCTCCACCAATGGCGTAGGAAATGTCATCCGAATTGGGCTGTGCCTCAATAAACGCCTCTATGTCCAATAATGTTGCTGCCCTTCTTGGATCGTTGTCCTCAAAAGCATCGTACAAATCTTGAGTCGGAAGGTTGTAGCTGTTCCCATCTCCGTAAAGTGGGCCGTTATATTGTCTAATTCCATGAAAACCGACTGCGGCATTTCCTTCAAGGCAAACAAAGCAACCATAACCTCCACCTTCCAGTCCAGTATACTGAATGGTAAAGACATCTTCATTGATATTTTCATTGGCCACAAAAAACAGCCTGCTGTAATCATTGAAAAGCCCATATCCGGCTTGATTGGTGGTGATCAGATCCCCTAATACAGTTGCTGCCTCGGGATATTTTGCCTGGTATAACAAAACCTTACCCATCAATGCCATAGCTGCTCCTTTGGTAATCCTTCCAATAGTTGGATTTGTCCATGGAAGTGTATTGATAGCTACCTGTAGGTCCTTTTCTATTTGTTCATAAACCTGAGCTTTTGGAGTCCTGTCCGTATTTGGAATTTCATTGATAGACAATCTCTTGTCTACAATTAATGGAACATCTCCAAAAAAGCTTACCAAAACAAAATAATAATATGCTCTCAAAAATGAAGCTTCAGCCAAAATCTGATCTTTGCCATCAAAATTGATCTTATCCTTATTTTCGAAGATGTAGTTGGTCCTCGCAATCCCTGCATAATTAAAACGCATAAGATCACGTAGTTCATTATTGACACCACCATGGGTCATACTTTCTATTTCGTGCAAACCACGGGAATCATTTACGCTTTCTCCTCCTGCAATGGAATTATCTGAAGCGATCTCTCCAATCCATTGAATCAGGTATGAAGTCTGCATCAAATCGTATGCACCAGTCAATGCCCTGTTGAAATCCTCAGGTGTATTGAAGAAATTTTCGGCATCTTGGGTATACTCAGGTTCTATGTCCAGTAATTGATCACACGAGAAAAACACGCTCATGCCGACCAAAATCAATATTAATTTCCTTTTCATGTCAATCAAAATTTAATGTTAATACCGCCCATAATTGTTTTGGCTTGGGGATAAATACCACCGTCAACTCCTGCAAAAAGAGGATTGCCAGACCCCACATCCGGGTCGTAACCCATATAACGGGTCAATGTTACAAGGTTGTTGGCTGCCAAGTAAAATCTCAGCGAGCTAAGTCCTATCTTGCCTGTAATGTCAGAAGGCAGTGTATAACCCAGCTGTACGTTTCTCAATCTCAGGTATGAACCATCTTCTACATAAAAATCAGAAAATACAGTGTTTCTTGTTGCCCCTGTGGTCAGTCTAGGAACTTCATTAGATGTTCCCGGTCCGGTCCATCTGTTGATATTGTAAGACAATTGATTGGCAAAAGGCTGTTGTCTTTCATAGTTTCTGATGATTTCCTGACCAAGGGCTGCGAAAATGTTAGCGGAGAAATCAAACCCTTTGAAATCGAGTCCAAAATTGAAACCCATGATGACATCCGGAATAGGCGAACCTACAAAAGTCCTGTCAGATTCATCTCCAAAATTGATTTGACCATCATTGTTTTGATCAACAAATCTCAAGTCACCCGGCTGTGCACCCTGCTGAACCACCGGACTTGAAGCAATTTCCTCCGCAGTCTGAAAGATTCCATCAGTCTGGTATCCTATAAAATATCCGATTGGAAATCCTTTTTGGAACCTTGTGGCCACATTGCCTCCTACGCTAAATCCCGCACCAGGTATGAAATCAAATCCATCCGGAACTTTTGTCACTTCATTATGAAGGAAAGTGACGTTATAGTCCATTCTGAAATTGACTCCTGTCTGACGGCTTGTTCCATAAGACAATTCCAATTCCCATCCTCTGTTCAATACGTCTCCGGCATTGATGATCGGAGGTGCACCACCTGGACCATATGATCCGATAAGTGAGGAAACTTCCGGTTGGAAAAGAAGGTCTCTGGTATTTTTTATAAAATAATTGGTCGTAAAATCAAAGTTCCTAAACAAAGTGAAATCCAAACCAATATTGGTCTGATAGGTAGTCTCCCACTTTAGATCAGGATTACTAGTTGTTCCGATAGCAGCACCATTTTGCAGTGAATTATTGAATACATAAGTAGCTTCTCCATTGAGGAGTCCTCTGTACCTAAAAAGTCCGATTTGGTCATTTCCAGAAATACCGAAGCTTGCTCTAAGCTTCATAAAATCAATTATTTTGGAATTGAAAAAAGATTCTTCAGAAAGTACCCATGCTCCGGAAAATGAAGGAAAATATCCGATACGGTTGTTTTCACCAAAGTTAGTAGAACCGTCTCTTCTTATGATGGCAGAGAAAATATACCGCTGCTCATAGTCATACTCGCCTCTTAAGAACACCGAAGTAAGTCTTTGTCTCCCTTGAAATGAACCCACATTGTTCAAATATCCTCCCTGCGCCTGATTGGCAGAAATATCAGCATAATCAAGAGAATTGTTAGGAATATTGAATCCTGTCCCGTTCAATCCCAAGCTTCTGTTTCCTAAGTAAGAAACACCGGCAGTACTTCTGATCCTGTGTACATTGTCAAAAGTCCTGTTGTAGTTTAAGAAAGCCTCGAAGTTATAATCCAAGAAAGTATTTCTTGATTCAAATACATTGGCGCCTCTTTCCACTGCGATATTTCCGATATTCACGATCACGGGATCGAGATTGGCATTTGCAGCTGAGTTGGCAAATTTACCAGCACCATACCAAACCAACGGATTGAATGCCTTGAAATCAACTAGGGCGAAGTTATATCCTGCTCTCCCAACTAAAGTGAAATGATCATCTATCTCGTATGAAATCTCTTCTTTCCCTACTAGTTTATTCACCCATGAGTCGTTATAGGTATTTTGTAACTGAGCTAGAGGGTTGATGATATCTGCTACATTATCAAGATAGGAAAACCTCCCGTCAACGAAAACAGGCTCTGTAGGATAGGCATTCACTGTATTATAGAGCACAGAACCGATTCCACCTTGTGCAATGCCATTGCTGTATTCGTGCGTGTATAACAATACATTGGTCAACTTTACTTTTGGTGCCAATTCAGTGATGAAATTCAATCTGGCATTGTACCTCTCAAAATTTGCTTTTGGACCACCTACGATTCCTTGTTGAGAAAAATAAGACCCACCAATTGAATAGGAAGATTTAGCAGAACCTCCGGTTATTGTCAGGTTGTAATCTTGTATCGGTGCATTTTCAAAAATCTCATTTTGCCAGTTGGTACCTTCTCCCAAATTGGGGTTGGTGAAAGGAGGGGCTTGACCTCCTGCTGCAAAAGCTTCATTCTTAAGGATGGCATACTCCCTGGCATTCAACAGGTCGAGTTTCCTAGCCGTCTGTTGCACACCATAGAAAGCTGAAAAATCCAAAGAAGCTTTTGAATTGACTGAGCCTTTTTTGGTTTCAATCAATACAACCCCATTGGCTGCTCTGACACCATAGATTCCTGCAGTACCGTCTTTCAATACGTTGATGGATTCGATATCATCAGGGTTCAGCGCATTCAAACCGGCAGCATCATAGATGACGCCATCCACCAATATAAGTGGATTGTTGTTTCCAAAAGTCCCTATACCCCTAATCCTGATATTTGATGTACCTCCGGGTGCACCGGAGTTGGAAGAGATACTGACACCGGCCAATTGACCTTGCAGTGCCTGGTCTACCCTAGGCATGTTCATTTTGGCTATGTCTTCTCCTTTAACCTGAGAAACCGCTCCCGTCAATTCTTTTTTAGTGGCGGTTCCATATCCGACTACAACCACTTCATTCAATGAACTGATTTCGAATGCCATGGTAACCTCGACCTGAAGACTAGAACTTACCTTGACTAATTGAGTCTTGAATCCTACGAAACTCAGCTTGAGTTCATCACCTTCTTTACCTTCTAAGGCAAAAACCCCATCTATGTCGGTAATTGTACCTAGAAGAGTTCCCACTTTCAATACATTGACTCCTGGGATTGATTCACCCTTCTCATCAACGACTTTACCTTTGATCATTCCTGTTTGTGCATAGGCACAAAAATGAATAAGCAAGGCAATACTTAACCATAAAACTTTTTTCATAAGCATACTTTGGATTTAATTGTCAACTAGCTCAAATCACGTCATAATT
>NZ_CDSBKL010000338.1:0-4549 GCF_977115555.1 Aquiflexum sp. | reverse complement strand
TACCCGCGGAAATCCAACAGGGTTTGACGGTAGGAGATTATTTTGGAATCAGATCAAGTTGATAGGAAGCACTATGGGCAATGACTCAGATTTTGAAAACATGTTGGATTTTGTCAATGAAAATAAAATTTCTCCACTGATTGACAGGACTTTTGATCTCGAAGACACTGTTCAGGCTTTTGACAGGATGAAAGAAGGAAAGCAGATGGGGAAAATTGTTGTCAGAATTTCTTAGAAAAGGTCATTTTCGAATAAAAAATTTTGATAACTGTTTTTTAGTTCTTTGATGGCTTTTTCATCATTTTGAGCTTGAGCCAACTGTATTCCTTTTTCGTAGATGTTTTTTGAATGGGATATATCTCCAAGATCGGCAAAAAAAGAAGCGGCATGAAAATAAGTCGGTAGGTAATCCGGGTATTGTTCAAGTAGCATTTTGAAAAAAAAAGTGGCTGAATTCATATCAAAATCAATATTTTCAAGTGCCAAAGCATAGTAATTGAAAGGATTTTCAGGTTCCTCTTCTACAAATGATTTTAACATTGCTATTCGGGCTACTTTGGACATGAATTCTTTTTTATATTATAGCCTAATTACTAAATTCACGCAATTTAAAGAATAAATAACCTAAATATATATAAATGAAAATTCTTGTTTGTATTACGCACGTACCGGATACTACATCCAAAATCCAATTTACAGATAACAATACCAAGTTTGACAAAAACGGAGTTCAATTCATCATTGGGCCATATGATGATTATGCTTTGGCAAGGGCAGTGGAGTTAAAAGAGCAGTTGGGGGCGACTTTGACTGTGTTGAATGTAGGTGAGGCAGAAACCGAACCAACTTTGAGAAAAGCATTGGCAATCGGAGCTGATGATGCTATTAGGGTCAATTCATTTCCCAAAGATTCTCTATTTGTTGCCAAGCAAATTGCAACCATTGCCAAGCAGAATAATTATGACCTGATTTTGATGGGCAGAGAGTCTATAGATTTTAATGGTGGAATGGTTCACGGGATGGTTGGTGAATTGCTTGATATACCTTCCATTTCTCCGGTGATGAAGTTGGAAATAGAAGGAGATAAAGTGAAAATGGCAAGAGAAATTGAAGGTGGGAAAGAGAATGTTGAAGCCAAACTTCCATTGATTGCAGGATGCCAGGAGCCGATCGCAGAATGGAAGATACCCAATATGAGAGGGATTATGTCTGCGAGGACAAAACCACTTGTCGTTGTGGAACCAACCGCTGATGCGGCTGTCACTGAAGTCACCACTTTCGTATTGCCTCCTGCAAAAGGAGCTGTCAAATTGGTTGACAAAGACAATGTGGGCGAACTTGTAAGAATGCTTAAAAACGAAGCAAAAGTACTTTAATTAATATTTTATAAAGATCTGAAAAAACAAATTGATATGTCAGTTTTAGTATATATAGAACATGCGGAAGGTTCCGTCAAAAAAACTAGTTTAGAAGCCATCTCTTATGCAAAAGCAATGTCTGAAAAGCTTTCATCAGGGGAAGTCATTGCAGTAGCTTTAGGAGCTATTTCTTCTGAAGAATTGGCAAAAAGCGGAACTGCAGGGGCATCAAAAGTCATCCTAGTGAATGATTCAAAATTGAATCAAGGCATCATTCAGGCCCACGCTGAAGCAATTGCCCAAGTCTATAAGAAAGTCAATGCTTCGACTTTGGTTTTGGCCAAATCCTCTTTAGGAGATGCTGTGGCCGCAAGATTAGCTATAAAATTGGATGCAGCATTGGTTTCTAATGTCATAGAGCTTCCTGATACTACATCAGGATACAAAGTGAAAAGAAGCATCTATACCGGAAAAGCATTTGCCATCACCCAAGTTAATTCGGCGCATAAAATTCTTGCAGTCAAAAAAAATGCCGTGGCTTTAAAGACCGATGGAAAGGAAGTAGCGATAGAAGAGATTTCCCTCCAAATTGCTCCTGAAAATTTTGCAACTACCATTACTTCCACAGATAAGGCTACTGGTGAAATATTGCTGCCTGAAGCAGATATTGTAGTTTCGGGAGGAAGAGGTATGAAGGGCCCAGAAAATTGGGGAATGCTTGAAGCATTGGCCAAAGAACTTGGTGCCGCTACAGGATGTTCCAAACCAGTTTCTGATATTGGCTGGAGACCTCACCATGAGCACGTTGGTCAGACAGGGGTAAAAGTTAGCCCTACTTTATATATAGCTGTTGGAATTTCGGGTGCTATTCAACATCTTGCGGGGGTGAATTCATCCAAATGCATCGTGGTCATCAATAAGGATCCTGATGCGCCCTTCTTCAAAGCCGCAGATTATGGTATAGTAGGGGATGCATTTGAGATACTTCCAAAATTAACTGAAGCTGTCAAAGCCCAAAAATAATTAGCTGTGGATCAGACCATTGAACTAGAAATTTTAGGATTATCATCAAATCACTCTCAATCAGGCTCTTTTACTTTGGTGATGGGGGAAATAGGTGGGAGTAGGAGACTTCCTATAGTTATCGGAATGTTTGAAGCCCAGGCTATTGCCATTGAAATCGAGAAAATCATTCCGAACAGACCCATGACCCATGACCTGTTCAAATCATTTTCTTCCAACTTCAATTTCTCAATTGACCATATTTTGATTTCAGATATGCGGGAAGGTGTCTTTTATGCCAAACTAGTATGTAAGAGCGTCTCAAAAACTGTAGAAATAGATGCGAGGCCTTCTGATGCCATAGCTATTGCGGTGAGATTTGATGCTCCCATATTTTGTATTTCAAAAGTCATGTCCGAGGCTGCAATTGAGTTCAATGAGGAGGATGAAAAGAAAGATCCTCAAAAACAAATCAAATCCGGAAAGGCAGGTGCTCCGGCACCCAGAAGTACAGATTCCTTAAAGGATTTTAGTCTTGATAAGCTTAATCAAATGCTCGATAAGGCCATCATCAATGAGGATTATGAAAAGGCTGCAAGAATCAGAGATGAGATTAACAGGAGAAATTGATTAGTAAGCCTGGTTCATTCCAGGCTTACTTATTTTAATTATGCTGGATTTTTTTTGATTATTTTAGCCCGACAAATATTATAATAATTGAAAAACATTAATTCTTAATTATTGCATGGATTATTTCAGAGGTTTGATTGGGATTTTGGTTTTGCTGGCTGTTGCCTTTATTTTTTCAAGTAATAAAAAAAAAGTAGACTGGAGACTTGTAGGAATAGGAGTTTCTCTCCAAGCACTATTTGGTTTTTTGATTACAAAAGTAGATGCAGTAGCACAGGTTTTTTCGTTGGTGAGTCGGGCTTTTGTTAAATTTTTGAGCTTTTCTGCTGATGGGGCGACTTTTATATTTGGAGATTTAGCGACCAATACCTTTGGATTTATATTTGCATTTCAGGTTTTGCCTACCATTATCTTCTTTTCGACTGTTTCTGCAGGTCTTTATTACTTAGGGATTTTGCAAAAAGTTGTATTTGGAATAGCTTGGGTGATGGCGAGAACAATGAGACTTTCAGGACCGGAAAGCCTCTCTGCCGCAGGAAACATATTTTTGGGTCAGACTGAAGCACCTCTTTTAGTTCGGCCATTTATCCCATCCATGTCAAAATCTGAACTGATGTGTTTGATGACTGGGGGGATGGCTACAATTGCAGGTGGGGTATTAGCCGGATATGTTGCTTTTTTGGGTGGGGATAATCCTGCTGAACAAACAAAATTTGCTGCTTATCTATTGGGAGCAAGTATTATGAATGCCCCTGCGGCAATAGTCATGTCGAAAATCATGATCCCTGAAACTGAAAGAGATATCATCAACAGCAAATTAGAAGTAAACGAGGAGAGTATGGGAGTCAACCTTATCGATGCCATGTCGATTGGAGCATCAGAGGGGCTAAAATTAGCATTAAATGTCGGAGGGATGTTGTTGGCATTTATTGCGGTGATTGCAGCATTGAATTATATACTTTCAGGCATTATTGGCAATTATACTGGACTGAACGAGCTCATTGCTTCTTCTACAAATGGTCAATTCTCAGGGTTTTCTCTCGAATATATATTGGGGCAGATTTTTAGGGTATTTGCATGGGTGATAGGCATTGAATGGAGCCAAACTCTGCAGGTAGGTTCTTTGTTGGGTCAAAAAACCGTGATCAATGAATTTGTTGCGTATTTGAGTTTGGCAGACATGAAAAATGCAGGAACGCTATCTTCCAAATCCATCGTCATTGCTACTTATGCGCTCTGCGGATTTTCGAATTTCAGTTCTATCGCTATACAGGTTGGAGGCATCGGTAGTATCGCTCCAAATCAGCAAGGAAATTTATCAAAACTTGGGATGAGAGCTTTGATGGCTGCGACTTTAGCTTGTTTGATGACAGCCACTATTGCAGGAGCATTATTCTAAAAAGCAAGAGGCCTGAATTTTATCAGGCCTTCTTTATTAATCCTCATTAATAGTTATTTTTTCGATTTTGTCACCTTGTCTGATCAGATCAATGACTTCCAATCCTTCTACAACCTTCCCAAAACAGGTATGCCTTCTGTCAAGGTGTGCAGTGTTATCT
>NZ_CDSBKL010000337.1:0-4591 GCF_977115555.1 Aquiflexum sp. | reverse complement strand
ACGGTGATTTTGCAACCACTTCGGTCAGGGAAGGTGTAGTCGTCGAAGGGAACCTCAAAGGCAATCGTGTAGAAAATGCGCCCAGGAAAATCAACCGTTATGGAGTAACATACCGATATAGTAAGTTTTCCATAACATGGCAAATGAGTGATATTGGAGACGCATTTTCAGATGCATCCAATACCGTGACGCCAAATGCCGCCGCTACCGTTGGATTGATTCCTGCCTATCGTGTACAAGACCTTTCAGCATCTTTCGACATAAAAAGTCGGTATATATTCAAGTCAGGAATCAACAACCTGACCAATGAAATGTACTTTACGAGAAGGGCAGGCGGCTATCCGGGACCGGGAATTATGCCCGGAGAAGGAAGGACGATTTACTTCACCTTTGGACTGAAATTGTAATTCCCCTAAGGCTTGATTAATCTGCCTAAGACGACAACAACTGCAATTGTTTTATTGCCGCCAAAATTTTATTTTGAAAGTGAAAAAGTAGATTTATAGCGTACTGAAAAAAATTTAAGAGCGGGGTTATAACCCCGCTATTTTGTTGAAAATCATACTACTTTTTCGGCTCAGGAGAAATCCTCATTACTAATTCATAAATAATACTATATTCAAATCCATCTGGCATTATTTCTCCCATTTTGGTTTTTGAAAGAACATCCTTCCAAGCCTGGCTGGTATTTTCAGGAGAGGAATAACTCTTGAATTTCATCGCATCAGACATTTTATTAAAGCCATCCCAAGTCAGTACTGAAAAACGGGTTTGATTCCCGGTTGGTGCGATGACAGATAGCATACCCCAAGAGGCCATCCCCATACTTCCCTCCATGATGTTTTTTTCATGAAAAGGCTTCCAAAGTGTTTTGTTTTCTTCGATAAAAGCGCCTCTACTTTTCGGTGAAGCATAATTGACAACAACATATTTGAAATCTCCCCCTACGCTAGCCTCGAATTGCAACCAATAATCAAAAGCCGAAGGAGCAAAAGATTGCGTTTCTACCATATCTGGAGATACACCCATAGTATTCATGTTGCTTTCGGACCAGATAAGAGCTGGATCCATTTTATCAATACTTTCAAAAGTATTCATCAAAACATAGTTGGGGGCATCTACATTGGTTATACCTACTTTTCTCCAAAGGGACCATCCTGTCATTTGCCCCTTATCAATTGCTGATTTGGCTACTTTTGACCAATATTTGGTTTCCTTTTCAACAAATTCCGCTTGACGGTCCATAGGGACTTTCCTGAATTGCATATATGCCACCTGGGCCAATGAATTAACAGTAATAATTAGTCCCAAAAATAAAATTAATGACTTTTTCATAGTGGTGTGTTTTAGGTTTAAATTATAAGAATGTCCCAATACAAATTTAAAATTGGTAAATATAATATAGACAATTAAAAATGAGGATCATACAAGCTTAGGACGAACTACCCTATATTCTGTCCCAATCCTATAATTTATTTACCAAATAAATTAATAATGAGGTTAAAAGATTATTTTTTAGATTTGATTTGTTAAATTTTATTTAGTTAAATCGGTAGTTTTCTAGCCTTACCTAGGCGCGTTATCTACCCTAACTTTTCTGAAGAAGGTATGCATTTTGTCAAATTATTTATATTGAAAAATATAGGAGCAGGAAAGAAATGTGTATTTTTCCCATTGTTCGCTAAAATGCAACCGCAAATTCCAAAAAAAATCCTCAATTTATAAATTAGAACTAGCGGATAAACCCGATCGACTTTATTATGAAAAGATACCTGCATTGTTTAAGTTCTATCTTGCTTTTACTATTCTTCATGGGATGTAATCCAAGTTCAAAAAATCAAGAGGCTCAATCTCCAATGGGTTTCATCCTTAAAGAATCAGATTTACCCGAATATGAAAAGGATATTGACCACAAGGGACTTTTGACTGCTTTAGGGGACAGGCATGACGAATCCATCAGAACAGGAGAACATATCTATAACAACATCTGCTTCAATTGCCATGGAAACCCTGAGCAGGTAGGATCTATTCCTACTGCGTTCAAATTTTGGGAGGATAAGTTTAAGGTCGGCAAGGACCCTTATTCCATTTATCAAACCCTCACCCGTGGATATGGCTCCATGCCTCCGCAGGTCAACCTGACTCCTGTTGAGAAGTATGACATCATCAATTACCTGAGGGAAACATACCTTCAAAAAGACAGTTCGGAGCGATATTTTGAAATCGATTCAACCTATCTGGCAAGCTTACCAAGCGGAACAACCACAGGCCCTGCACCAAAAGAATTTAAACCTTGGGCGGAAATGGACTATGGTAACTTTTTGATCAATACCTATGAATTGGTTGGCCTGAATGCTCCTGAAAGAGAAAGGTCCTCAGGTCCCTCTCCGCTTCCTGACGAAAACCTAAATAAGGCAAATTTTGCCTATAAAGGAATTGCCGTAAGACTCAATCCCGGAGAAGGTGGAGTGGCTGCAGGTGATGCATGGATGATGTTTGACCATGACCTTATGCGGGTAGCCGGGGCTTGGACTGGAGAAGGTTTTATTGATTGGCAGGCAATCTTATTTAATGGCAGTCATAATATTTCCCCAAGGACTTCCGGTGATTTGCATTTTGAAAATCCGGTGGCACCTGCTTGGGCTAATCCCAATAGCGGAAAATTTGACGATCCCAGGTTTACAGCGAGAGACAAAAGGAAGTTTGGACCATTGCCAAGAGAATGGGCGCATTACAAAGGTCTGTACCAATACCGCGACAGGGTCATCATTTCCTACACGGTAGGCAAGGTAGAAATATTGGAAACATTCGGTTTGGAAACTTTGGATGGGCAACCTGTTTTTACGAGAACTTTGAACATTTCCCCTTCCGAAAAACCACTTAAAATGAGAATTGCTCCATCCGGAACCGCAGTCGCCTTGTTGGGTGAAGGGGCTGTCTTAAAAGATCAGGATGGATTTATTGCTTTGGAGCTTGTTCCTTCTCAATCTCTCAAAATCAAATTGCTGATCGCCAAACCTGCTTTGAAGGAATTGAATCAATATGCCAAAACTTCCAGCCAACCTGAGGATTTGAATCAGTTGGTCAGAGGGGGACCTGCACGATATCCTCAAAAATTAACCACAGAGGTATTGAAAGGCAATCAGGAAGGTCCCTTTCAGGTGGATATTATGAACCCTCCTTTTGACAGTCCTTGGAAAAACCAATTCAGATTGAGTGGCCTGGACTTTTTTAAAGATACCAACAAAGGAGTGATTTGCTCCACAGATGGAGACGTTTGGCTGGTAGAAGGATTCACAAAAAACTCAGGGGAACTTACTTGGCAGCGAATCGCTTCAGGCATGTTTCAGCCATTGGGAATAAAAGTCATCAACGAGGAAATTTTTGTCACTTGCAGGGATCAACTCGTGCGGTTACACGACTTTAATGGGGACATGGAAACGGATTTTTATGAGAGTTTCAACAATGACCATCAAGTCACAGACCATTTTCACGAATTTGCCATGGGACTGCAGGCGGATAAAGAGGGGAACCTGTATTATGCCAAAAGTGCCCGGCATGCAAGAGAGGCCTTGGTGCCCCAACATGGAACTTTGATAAAAGTGAGCAAAGACGGCCTGAAGACGGAGATCATCGCGACCGGTTTCAGGGCTGCAAACGGCGTATGTCTCAATCCCGACGGCACTTTCATCGTGACTGACCAAGAAGGCCATTGGAATCCAATGAACAGGATCAATTGGGTGAAAAAAGGCGGATTCTATGGAAATATGTTTGGTTATAATCCTCCTGCCGACAGCACCGAAACGGGGATGGAACTGCCTTTGGTTTGGGTGGAGAGAGACAGGGATCAATCCCCTTCCGAACTCCTTTGGGTGGACAGCAAAAAGTGGGGTCCTCTAAATGGTAAGCTGCTAAACTTCTCCTACGGCTATGGAAAAATCTTTATAGTGCCATTTGAAAAAATCGGGGATCAAGTTCAAGGAGGAATTTTTGAATTACCGATACCAAGGTTTTCCACCGGTGTGATGCGTGGTCGCTTCAATCCTGGTGATGAACAATTGTACCTCTGTGGCTTATCGGCTTGGGGTTCTACACAACCACAGTTGGGCGGCTTATACCGGATCCGGAAAGTAGATCAGCCCATGCACATTCCGATTGGAATCAAAGCAAGTACCCAAGGTATTGAGCTGAGCTTTACCGACGAACTCGATCAAGTCAGTGTCAGCCAAATTGCCAATTATACTATAAAAACCTGGGATCTCCTGAGGTCAAGAAAGTACGGATCCAAGCACTACAACGACCAAATATTGACTGTCACCAAAGCAGAATTGGGCAAAGACAAAAAATCGATCCAACTGACCATTCCCGATATCAAGCCCACTTGGGGAATGGAGATCCAATACCGGATCAAAGATGATGATGGCAAAGACTTAGAAGGATTGATTCAGAATACGATCCATCAGTTGGGGGACGGTCATTTGGTTCTAAAATAAATTAGTGTTGAATTCAATGAATTGCCGATTTCTTTTGAACAGGCTCTCAGAAATAAAAAGGTTTATCTATTATAAAAATGGATATATTTATATTAGTG
>NZ_CDSBKL010000336.1:0-4591 GCF_977115555.1 Aquiflexum sp. | reverse complement strand
AGCAGGAAGAGAATCCAGATTCTTCTTTGGACTTTGATTGGGATGTTTCTTTTTTTGTTTTTGCCATGGACACAAAATATTACAACAAAAGGGTTTGTAACAGCACTCAGGCCAGACCAAAGACCTCAGACAGTACATTCCATCATAGCTGGAAGGATTGAAAAATGGTATGTGGCTGAAGGTGATTATGTAAAAAAGGGAGATACCGTACTTTGGGTTTCGGAAATCAAGGATGATTATTTTGATCCCAAACTTTTGGAAAGAACACAGCTTCAGGTAGATGCAAAAAATCTATCCGCAAAATCCTATTCTGAAAAAGTGAGGTCTCTTGAAATCCAGATCCAGGCTTTGAAAGAAAACAATGTATTAAGGAAAGAACAAGCGGAAAATAGGCTCAGAATGGCAGAACTCAATGTAATTTCTGACAGTATCCGTTTTGAGCAGTCCAAAGTAAATTTTAAGGTAGGAACAGAACAGCTCAAGCGGACGGATAAATTGTATCAGGAAGGACTGCGGTCACTTACAGATTTTGAACAAAGGGAACTCAGATTTCAGGAAGTACAGGCAGGCTTGGTTGCTGCGGAAAATAATTTGCTGAAAAGTAAAAACGCATTGATAGCGGCACAAATTGAGCTGAACGCCATTGACAATGATTTTAGAGACAAAATGGCGAAGGCCTCTGCGGATATGTATGAGTCCATGTCTTCACAATTTGACGCTGAGGCCACAGCCACCAAACTTGAAAACCAATATACCAATTACGAGGTAAGGACAGGTTACCGTCATATATTGGCTCCTCAGGATGGTTATATCACAGAAGCCATTCAGGTGGGTATAGGCGAAACGATCAAGGAAGGTGCAGAAATCATCAGTATCCTTCCCGGCAATGCACAGCTGGCAGTCGAAATGTTTGTTGATCCTGTGGATTTTCCTTTGTTGAGATTGGGAAATAAAGTCAGGTTTATTTTCGATGGTTGGCCTGCAATTGTATTTTCAGGATGGCCCCAAATCACCAACGGAACTTTCGGTGGAGTCATAAAAGCCATTGATAATTTCTCAGGACCGGATGGAAAGTACAGGGTTTTGGTGGTAGAGGATCCCGAAGAAAAGAAATGGCCAACCCAATTGAGGATAGGTTCGGGTGCAGATGGCATTGCTTTGCTCAATGATGTGCCCCTTTGGTATGAAATATGGCGTCAACTCAATGGATTCCCTGCCGATTATTATACCGCAAGGGAAAAGGCGGAAAACAGTAAGAGCAAATAATCATGCGAAGGATTTTTCTATTGTTGGCATTAGGACTTACAAACCTTGCTTTTGGGCAGGAGATGCTTTCCTATGACAATTACGTAACTTGGGTTAGGGGATTTCATCCTGTTGCCAAGCAGGCGGATATCACGGTTGAGTTTGGTGAATTGGAACTCCGTGCTTCCCGTGGAGGATTTGATCCTCGACTTTACGGTGATCTTGATTCAAAAAGATTTAAAAATACCAATTATTATAATAAAAGAGAGGCAGGCCTTGTAATTCCTACCATGGCAGGTGTAGAATTGAAAGGTTTGGTTGAGTATAATACAGGATCATTATTGAATCCCGAAATGGAAGTCCCCGAAGATGGCTTGGCTGCATTGGGAGCCTCCGTCAATTTGGGTCAGGGACTTTTTATAGACAAAAGGAGGGCTGCACTCAGACAGGCGCAAGTTTATGTAGAATCCACCAAAGCCGAAAGGATACAGATTCTCAATGACCTATTTATGGAATCTACGGAGGCATATTGGTCATGGGCAGCGGATTACCAAAACGTAATGGTTTTGGAAGGAGGTGTGAAACTTGCCGAAGAGAGGTTTGAAATGGTGAAGGAAAGCTATATTCAGGGTGATTTTCCTGCCATTGATACTGTGGAAGCCTATACGCAAGTGATGGATAGGACTTATAGACTACAATCTGCACAGATCCAATTCTTCAAATCTACCCAGTATTTGAATACTTTTCTTTGGGATGAAAACAATGAACCGGTAGACCTTATGGAATCAGTCTATCCCGAAAATGTACTTGATCAAATGCTCTTCGATTACGATAAGGAATCTATGCGGGAGTATATTTTCAGACATCCCCAATTGCTCTTGACAGATTATGACATCGAATCCCTTGAGATCGACAGACGGTATAAATCCAATATGTTGCTTCCGGTATTGAAGGTCAATTACAACTTTTTGGTTGAAAAGCTCGACGATTTTCAATTGTCTCCTTTCTTGGAAAACAACTACAAACTGGGTGTGACATTTTCCACACCTATCTTGTTGAGAAGGGAGAGAGGAGACCTTGGCTTGGCAAAAGCAAAAATCAACTTCAAAACCTACGAAAGGGATTTGAAACTGCTTAAACTTACTGCCAAATTGGATGCTGAAATCTATAATTTTGAGACTGTAGAGCAGCAACTTGGAATTTATACAAACAATGTCAACGGACTCCAAAAGCTTTTGAGAGGTGAAATGATGAGATTCGAAGTTGGAGAAAGTTCCCTTTTCCTTGTGAATGCCCGTGAAGTAAGCCTTATCAGTGCACAGACTACTCTCAATGACTTGGCTGCAAAAAGGAAATCAGCTTATGCCAAAATGTTAAATGCAGCAGGTTTGGGATTTGAGGATTGAAATTAAAATCATTCAGTCCATAGACCACAGACCACGGCTTCATATATTGAATTTCAACCCATTTTTGGATTTGAAATGTAAACCATAGATCAGTAAAAAAGAAAATCCCGCAAATATGTAGACTTGCGGGATTTTCTTTTGTGAGGATTTGATGCTGAGACTGAAAACTGCCTAATGCGACTGCTTATTGTTTTCAACCAAGTTTCCAACCCTCTCTGTACTCTCGTTTTACAAATTGATTGGCAGGTTCAAAGTTGGTGACTTTCATATTTGGTCCATCCCAAACGAGCTTGATGCCTCTTCCAGGATAATTGAAACCGTTACCTGTTTCTCTGGGAATCCTGTAGTCATAACTTCTGATGGCAAGATTTCCCATTAACACTGATTCTGTCAATGGTCCAGCCACCGAAAACGGTGAACTCAATTGATTAAATTCTTTACTTCCATGGCCACCGATGCAAGCTTCCACCCAATTGTTGTAATGTCCCCTGTCACCAAGAGGAACTCTGTATAATGTTTGGGGAACATTGATTTCTGCGGTCTTGGATGTCGGTAAAAGTTGGGGATTTACACCATAAGTGCCACACATCATTTTCCCTTTTGTGCCTTCGATGATGACACCGTTTCCTCCATCACCCATGACTTCATTGGGTCCTAGTTCTTCTGGTCTCGCGGGTTGGATTCCACCATCCATCCAATGGAATTGTAGATCGCTTTTTCCTTCTCTTTTGAACCTGAGGGTAATATGTGAAGAAGGAGGACAGCTTTCCGGGAAGTACCCCCTGCTAAATTCACCTACATAAACGGACCCCACGCTGCATTCTGCTGATTCTGGATATCCAAGGCCCAATACCCTGAATGGCGGCTCCATGATATGGCAAGCCATGTCTCCCAAGGCACCTGTACCATAATCCCACCATCCACGCCAATTGAATGGGATGAGGTTGGCCACGTAATCTTTTTTAGGTGCTGTACCCAGCCAAAGATCCCAATCAAGATCAGCCGGTGGGGTTGCAGGATTTGCTGACCAAGGTATTCCCTGAGGCCAAACAGGTCTGTCAGTCCAGCAATATACCCTTGTGGCTTCTCCTATAAGTCCGGCATTATACCATTCCACCATTTTGCGGACGCCTTCACCCGAGGAGCCCTGATTACCCATTTGGGTTACCACTTTGTATTTTTGGGCGGCTTCTGTCAGCATCCTTGCTTCATAAATATCATGAGAAAGTGGCTTTTGGACATAAACATGCTTTCCCAATTGCATAGCAGCCATCGCCTGTACAGCATGCATATGGTCAGGAGTCGAAACGGTGACTGCATCAATATTTTTATGCTCTTTGTCAAGCATAATCCTATAATCCTTATAGTATTTTGCTTTTGGATGAGCTTGTACGCTGCCTTTTGCCCTAGTATCATCCACATCACATAAGGAAATAAAATCTGCCTTTCCGCTGTTGAAAACTCCTCTTACATCTCCGGTTCCCATTCCACCAACACCGATTCCTGCCACCCGTAACCTATCAGAAGGCGCAATAAATCCTGGACCTCCCAATACATGTCTGGGTACAAAATAAAATCCCGCCAAAGCTGTGGCCGAGGCTTTGACAAAGTTCCTTCTGGAGGTAGTTGCCAAATTTGAGTCTTTCTTTTTCATTTGGTTTATTGTTAGTTTCAGTAGATTCATTCAAAAATTTAAGATAAACAATAAATTAAAATTGGGCTTTGTATGGGGAATATTTTCTTGAAATTAGAAAAAAGGAGAAATGAGTTGATGGATGGATAAACCAAAGAATTTGCTAAATGGTAAAATCTTAAATAAAAATTTTAATTAAGTTTGTCAGGTTAAAAATCCCAATAGTTTTCCTTCTTTTATGAAAATTCAAAAAATCTTATCCTCAATCCTGCTCATTTCCTTTTTAGGATTGGGAATGGTGTCTTGT
>NZ_CDSBKL010000335.1:0-4597 GCF_977115555.1 Aquiflexum sp. | reverse complement strand
ATGATTATTACATTTATAATAATCTTGGGAGATTTATAGTATTTGACTATGTATACCCGTTGTGCTAATTAAGTGATTGCGACTTTCAAGTTATTAATTGGCCTATTGAATTCAAATTTATTGAGGTATTGAATCAGTGTTAGTGCTGTTATTTTGGCGAGAATTCTTGTTTTGAATCCCTGAAAAGTTTTGGCGTAGTTTCTTCTGATCATGAACTGGTCGCAGAGTTGTGAGAATAGTGTTTCAAGCCTTTTTCTTGCCTTTCTGAATATCCACTTTTGTTTTACAAATCCTTTCTGATTATTTCTCATGGGCGTTTCAAGTTTGATGTTTGCGGTATGAAAGAGGTCTAGCTGGATCGAAGAGGATAGATAGCCTTTGTCTCCAATCAGCACACAGTCAGAGAGTTTGGTGTTCATTTCGGAAAGAAAATTTACATCATGTATGTTGGCTTTGGTCAATTCGATGGAATGGAAAACACCATTTACCGAACAGACCCCTTGTAATTTGTAGCCATAGAAGTACATTTTCTGAGCGGCACAGTATCCTTTTTCAGGAGAAGTTTCAAAAGCCTCGGCACAGACTTTAGAACGTTTTTCTCTTGAAAGTTTGCAGACTTCAAGTGGCATGGAGTCGATGATGTAATAGTCTTCAAAGCTAAGAAACTGTTCAGCAAGTTTGCTTCTGACCAGATCAATGGTGAGGAAAAGACCTCTTTTCCTTCGGTTAAATCTCGATCTGTCAATCAGATTGGGGAAAGATTGCTGATAATCAGACCGAAGTTTATTAAACAACCAGTTTTCACTGTCACAGGACATGAATTCAGCGACCAATGAAAGTGCAATCACTTCTAAATCAGTAAATTCAGATCTTGGACCAGGTTTGGAAAGGTTGCCTGAGGAGTCGAAAACTGAGAGATTAAGTGATTTGATAGTTTGATAAACTTTGTCGAAATTCGTTTTAATATCGTGCATCGGCTTGGACTAGTAAGATTTGTTTGCAACCTTAATTTACTAATATTCAGGCTTTTGCACGATTTATTTTTACATAATTTACTAGCACAACGGGTTAATAATGTAAAAAAATGTCCACCTCAGATGGATGCACTTCTATTAAGCTATTAATTTATCAGCTGCTGCGGGACCTTGAGTGCCCCGCTTTAAAGCCAATTTTTTCCTGATTTTTCCTCTCTACTTTTTTGCAAGAAACTTATTTACCTCTAACCAATAAATAAAGGCATCAAACCAACGGTTACTTGTACGGTTGGGATTGCCAAGGCCGAAGCCGTGGCCACCGTTTTGATAAAGATGAAACTCCACAGGAATACCTGCTTTATACCAAGAATCGATTACCCCAAACTGCCCTTGAAAAAGAAAATCATCTGTCGCTATGACATTAAACATCGGAGGGGCATTCTTGGGGACTTCCACGGGACCCATACCTCCATAGATTGGACCGATAAAGGCAAGCTTCATGGTCTTGGAGTGCAGTGTCGAGTGCATGGTCAATCCTGCACCGGCCGAAAAACCGATCATCCCTATTCGGTCGGTATCAACACCCCATTCTTTGGACCTGTCAATGATCATGGCATAAGCTGCCTCCGCATCCTCGAGTTGGTTGGATAAGTCTCTTTGCGGTGGACGGGGAGGAGTGGCAGGTTGTGCCGAACCGGTAGCTGGTGCCGCAGGTGGTGCTGTTCTAGGGCGGTTCATCCAGGCTGAAAAATCTTCCAAGGACTCAGGAGTCGGGTTGAGGCGGTACTTGAGGACAAAAGCGGCAATTCCCTGCTTGGCAAGTGCCTCGGCGACTTCCCATCCTTCATTGCCCATCGACAGCCAACTGAAACCTCCTCCAGGAGCGACGATCACAGCGGCGCCGTTTGCCTTACCAGGTTCGGGAAGAAAAGGGGTGAGTGTGGCAACAGTGATGTTTCTGGCCATCGGATCGCCCCACTGCCTGAACCAACTTTCTTTTGCAGGTTGGTTTTCGACGCCTCCTGTTCCGAGTAGGATTGCCCCCGGTTCTTCCGGAGCCTCCAAGGGATAAATGGTCCCATCCTGAGCGAATGCTGAGGAAGCAAAAGCAAAGAAACAGACCAAAAAGGCCTGTAGGGTAAAGGTTTTAGGTTGATAGGTCATGTTGAAATAGGGTTATGGAGATGAAGGTTATTTGGTTATTGTTTATTGATAAAGCTGCATTGGAAAGCAAAATCCTACTCGCGATTTCACTGTTCTTAGATAAAGATATAAATAAATGTCTGATTTACACTTATTATTTTCTGATCTGCTTCGAGATTACAAGAATGGTGTGAAATCATGTCCAAACTGAAAGCGCAATCCGCTATCGAAGACCCACCGTCAGACCCTGAAGGTCGGACGGTTTACCAAAAAGGTGACACAACTCACTAAAAAGGTGGACTCGGTAGGTGAAAAGGTGACTGAGTTCGTCTTTGATTGGGAGTGGGTACTTCCGAAGTACCCCTCCCCACTTGGGAAGTACCTCTTTGATATCCAGCGGAAAAAACTTATATTAGTATACTTTGAAAATGTAGGTTTTTTAACCAATAATTATAATGTTCAAAAACTTTATCTGGGTCTGGGTTTTCTTTGCTCTAGTAGTTCTGTCAGCATGTGGGTCGCCCAAGGAGTCTAAATCCATCGAAGGAGAATACCCTCAAGAAAATGTATCAGAAGTTCCTACCGATATAGAGAAGAATGAAGGTGGAGATGAAGGTTATGAGAAAAGCAATGATTCTACTTTAGGTATTTCGGACGGAAGGGCTGAGGATTATTTGGTTCAAATTGAGGCACCTGATACAATCAAGATAGGGCAGACAGGTGAACTTTCTGTTTGGATTGGTTTTGAGGATTTTCAACCTGCCGTGGGTAGCGGAAGCTTCAGTACCGAAACACTTCCCGCTGAGGCAGGAAATTATGCGAAAATTATTCCAAAGGCTCCCGGATTTGAGCTTGATAGAGATGAATACAAGTGTATGAAGATTTTCCCCAAAGGTTCGTCGGTTGTATTTAATTTGAAACCAAAAGAACAAGGGACTTACCCCATCAGCGTGATTGTGGAAGTCTATTCAGAAAATGGCTGTTTGGGTACCCCTATCCCAAGAGCTTCTAGAGGTCTGAATATTGTGGTTGTGGTGGATAAGGAAAGAGAATCTCAGGAAAGAAAGGATAGCTTATGGTCAATTTTCTGGGATAAGTTTAATGTGTTTTTTGGTTCGCTGCTTGTGGTGATTTTTGGATTTATCATTTATATGATCAATAAGTTTTTGAAGAAAAAAACCGGGTATAATGGGCGGGAACCGGATAATTGACCCCTGATGGAGTTTTGGTAGATACACTAAATCCGTCAACAACCCTAAAAGGGTTTAACTTTTAGGATATTATAATTGAAATTGACAAATAAGGGAACAAAAAAATATAAGGTTTAATTACTTCCGACTACTTTACCGAATACACCTAGGCATTACCAAAAGCAATGCTACTTGAGTTAGGGCACAAATCATTTCCTTTGATACCCTCCTGAATAGGGAATAAAATTCCTGAAAATTGAAGAAATTGCAGGTAATCAACTGCCAAATACCCCCTTACAACTAACTTTATGAAAATTTTTTACCTAAACTCTTGTTATTGTAAATTACATTAACTACATTTTGTTCAAGTACATGGTACTTGTAGTTTTTTTATTAATCACCCCTAATGTAAATAGTAATGGAAAACAGAACCTCCATTGAGATCCCTGCAGCGGATCTCCAGGCCATCAAGGCCTCCCTTCAGAATATACAGAGCCTCCTGGCTCCGTATGTCATCGCCCTCACGCCGGAGCAGCGTAAGAAGCTTCCCAAAATGAGTGACGGGACAGAGCCCTTTGTTGACAAGGCTTTGGACTACTCGATCAACAGTCCGGAATTTCTTCCGGCCTATGTCAATCAGGCAGATTTCCAAAAAGACTGGAACAACTGCACAGGTCTGATCGCTTTGATCCGGATCATGGCACAGATCCAGGACACGATGAGCGATACCGCCATGCTGTCCGGGTCGGAAGCCTATGTCAGTGCGCTGAGCTACTACAATTCTGTCAAGCAAGCCGCGAAGATCAATGCCCCCGAAGCCAAAGCCATCTATGAAGACATGCGGAAGCGGTTTGAAAAGAAGCCACGAGCCACCAATGGCGGATCGGGTGTGTAAAAGAATTCCATTGATTTGAACTATTTAAGTATTAAAAGCCGGGCCAAATGGTTCGGCCTTTTTTATGGATTTCAAAAAAATCCAATCGAGTACTTACGGAGACTAACCTTGGATCTCGGAAGACCAAGTTTGGTACTAAAAGATGCTCGCTTGATATAAAAAGACTCAACCTTGATATAAATAAATCCTCGCTTGATACAAAAAGACTCAACGCTGATGTAAAATGATCCTCGTTTGATACAAAAAGAGTCAACGTTGATACAAAAAGATGCTCGCTTGATAAAAAATGATCCTCGCTTGAAATGATTAGCATCACCGACGATACAAAAAGAGTCAACCTTGATACTAAAAGACTCAACTTTGATGGTAAAAGATCCTCGCTTGATATAAAAAGG